>JBMZCY010000052.1:0-11453 GCA_049613825.1 Planktomarina sp. | reverse complement strand
CATGGATATGATGTCTGACGAAGCCCGCTTGGAATTGGGCTTTATGTGATCAAGGCGCACAAGGTTTCACTGCAAACCTTGTGCGATACCGGTTCTGCGCCTACCTTAAGGTCAGCAAAAGGAAAAACCCATGTTCGGTATCCCCGGCCAAGCGCCCGTTACCCTAACCCCGCCAGCAATCAAGCAAATCAGCAAACTGATGACCAAAGGCGATCACAAGGGCTTGCGGATTGGCATCAAAAAAGGCGGCTGCGCAGGCATGGAATACACTATGGATTACGTGGACCAGATTGAACAGCACGACGAAGTGATCGAAGTCGAAGGTGCCCGCGTAATGATCGCACCCATGGCTCAAATGTTCTTGTTCGGCACAGAGATTGACTATGAAACCAGCCTGCTGGAATCCGGCTTCAAATTCAAAAACCCGAATGTGGTGGATGCATGCGGCTGTGGGGAAAGCATCAAGTTCGATGAAAACATGTTGGCCAAAACGTGAGTATTAACCATGAGCGTCAGTGACGATCAAATCGCCTTTGCCAAAGACCTATTTGCACCTTTAGGCAGCTTATCCACGCGTAAGATGTTTGGTGGATTGGGAATTTATTGCGACGGTATAATTTTTGCACTTATGATGCGCGACGGTACATTAATGGTCAAAGCCAAGGGAGATTTGGCAGCAGAGTTGGCAGATTTTGGATCGCTTCAATTCGGCCATGACCATGAAAAGAAAAAGGGCAACATGCCGTATTGGTCCTTGCCCGAAGCAGCACTTGATGATCCAGAACAGGCCTGCGACTGGGCCAAAAAATCCCTGATCCAAAACGCCTAAGATTTTTCCTGCAAGTGAACGTATGTTTCCTTGAACCGCTTGTCCAAATGTTCCCCAGCAATGATCGTCTTACCTGATCCGATCGGCGCCACATTGGCATCATGGTTCGGGTTAAAGAACATCGGCACCGAAATCCGTTCCTGCGGCCCACCGACCACACGGTGCGGCGTGGCCACAACACGGCCATCGGTCCACATTTCGAGCATCTCGCCAAAGTTAATCACAAAGGTGCCGGGCTGTTCGTTGACCGGAATCCAGCCCCCACCCCGCTTGCGCACTTCCAGCCCCGGAACACCGTCCGTGGCCAGCAACGTCACACAGCCATAATCAGTATGGGCCGCAATTCCAAAATCATTGTCCCCCGCCCATCTGGGCCGTTCGGGATAATAGTTCCCGCGCAACAACGCCATGGGCCGCGTGAATTTGTCATCAAAGTAATGAGCCGGTTCGCCAATCGCCGCCGCCACCCCGCGCAAAATGTTCATCGCGACTATCAAAGCCTCACCGTAATACGTCTGGATCACAGACTGAAACAACGACAGATCCGGCCAACGGTTCGGGGCATAGACATCCAAATCCGTCAAAGGATCATCGGCACCTAATTCGAATCCACAATCAAACACCTGCTTGTAATCGGGGTTCGCATCCGGGTCGACCTGTTCGGACCCCGACGCGCCCCATCCACGGTTTGATCCCGTGGCAGCCATATTAACCGCTTGCTTGGCACTTTCCGGCAACTGGAAGAACATCCGGTACACATCAAAGATATTTGCCACTCGTGGCCCCGTCAGTGCAGTATTGTGCAAAGTCAGAAACCCCACATCCATCACGCCCCGCTTTAACTCTACCATCGTGGCAGGATCGCGGACAATCATCTTCTGGGCATCGATGCGGGGAATAGCTGGCTGAGTCATAGCCGCGTCGTACCGCCAACAACCACGGGGATGCAACCCGCTTGACCTTCCCCCGCCTGCGGGGTCACTTACAGACAACGCAAAAAGATAGGTGCCCCATGGTCGAAAAAATCGCAGCCGGAAATTGGAAGATGAACGGAACAGTGGCAGACTTGGCCGAACTGTCCAAAATGGCAAACGCCGCTGACCGCTGCATGGTGGAAACTGTGATCGGCCTGCCTGCGACATTGTTGGTCCCTGCAGCCACCGACCTGTCCAATCAATCCGACTTGCGCCTTGCCGCACAAGACTGCCACGCCAATGCCAGCGGCGCGCATACGGGCGATCTGGCCGCTGATATGCTGGCGGATGCAGGCGCAGAATATGTGATCCTCGGCCATTCTGAACGCCGCATGGATCACGGTGAAACAGACGCGCAAGTTGCCGCCAAAGTTACCGCCGCCCGCGCGTCTGACCTGACGCCCATCGTGTGCATCGGGGAAACATTGGAACAACGCGAAGCAGGTGACGCGCTGAAAGTCGCGATCAGCCAAATGACCAACTCAATCCCCGATGGCACCACCGCCGGCTTGGTCGTAGCATATGAACCCGTCTGGGCCATCGGCACAGGCAAAACAGCCACGCCAGACTTGATTGCCGAAGTTCACAACGCCCTTCGCGCTGCCCTGATCGAACGGTTCGGGGACGACGGCGCAGACATCCCCTTGCTTTACGGTGGATCAGTCAAAGCCGCCAACGCCGCTGAAATCTTCGCAGTCGAACACGTCAACGGCGCCCTCGTCGGTGGTGCCAGCCTGACCGCTGAGGCCTTCGTTCCAATCATCGAATCCCTCGCTGCATCATAACATGTACCGCCTGACCCAATCAGTGACCGAGGGCGCCTTTGTCCAGAACCCCTACCCAACCTACGATCTGGCACGGGCGCAGGGTGATCTGGTTTGGTGGGACGCATACGATATGCCCGCAGCGATGTCCCACCGCGCAGTGCGGATGTTACTCACTGACCGACGTCTGGGTCGCGCTACCCCACAAAACATGGAACCCATACCCCAACCCCACCTGCCAACCTGGGAAGCGGTCGAAGCACACTCCATGTTGGAACTCGAACCCCCAACCCACACCCGCCTGCGTGGTCTGGTGCTGCGGGCGTTCACAGGCAGGATGGTCAACGCCTTGGCCCCCAGCATTGAAACACTGTCCCACCGCCTGATCGACCAGTTCCCCGATGAACCATTCGATCTGTTGAAACACTTCGCACAGCCATTGCCCGTTACCGTGATTGCAAACCTGCTAGGCGTGCCCACGACCCGCATTGATGACCTGCTAAAATGGTCCAACACAATGGTTGCCATGTACCAACCCGCCCGCACCCGCGCAGTGGAAGATGCGGCAGAAGCAGCCACCAAAGACTTTATTACCTACCTCGACGACATCATCAATCACCGCCGTAAACACCCTGGTACAGATCTGATTACTGACCTCATAGCCGCCGAAGAAGCAGGTGAGACACTCAACGCAGCCGAACTCACCTCAACAATTATCCTGCTCCTAAACGCAGGACACGAAGCTACAGTCCACACCATCGGCAACGCCGTCAAAACCCTTGCCGATCATCCAGCAGACATCACCCCACAAACACTCGAAGAACTGCTGCGATTTGATCCGCCACTCCACATTTTCACCCGCTGGACGTATGAAGACATCGACTGCTTTGGCACGACGATCCCGAAAAACACCCAAGTCGCCTGCGTCCTTGCCGCCGCCAACCGCGACCCCGCAGCATTCGACAATCCAAACCAATTCGACCCACACCGAAAGCCAAACAAACACAAATCCTTCGGCGCAGGCATCCACTTCTGCGTCGGCGCACCACTTGCCCGTCTGGAGATCGAAATCGGCCTGCGCACCTTATTCCAAAGATGCCCGAACCTCAAAATCACCGAACCACCGCACTACGCAAAAACCTACCATTTCCACGGTCTGACACAGCTGATGGTTTAGCCTTAACTTCTTCTTGAACCAATAACCTCGGGGAATTGAGCCAAAGGCTCAAGGGGGCAGCGCCCCTAAATCAAATCAAAAGATACCGCGCCAACGGCGCGCCCGTTCACCTGAATCTCCACCCGTTGCGGTCCCGGATAAAGCGTAAACGTCGTGGCATTTGCCTTGAATTTATGGGTCTTTTTCAACACCAGCCCCGATCCCGCTTTTACAGCAGTATCCTTCAACTTGAACACCTTCGGCGCAAGCTCGCCGTTCGCTTTGCGCAGATACAATACGTAATCCACAATCACAGGTTCATCGGCGGGTGCAGACAGTGTCAACGAAATCTCCAACGCGTCCCCGATACGCACTGCCGCAGGCGTAACCTTCAATTCAGCCAGCGTCACATCCGCATCGGCGCGATATCCCAGCAATTCCATAGCACCCGGATGCCCGTCCTTGATCAACGTCCGCAGCGCGTGGCGTGTCATCCAAGCCAATTCCTTGGGCGTCTGCTGCCCTTCGGCCCGCCATGCCGCCAACCGATCAAGCACCAAATCAGGATTAAATTTCGCAATATCGTTCAAATGATTGGCAACAGAGCGTGTCACATACCGCGTTGAATCAGCATGCAAAATATCCAGAAACGCCACAGGCACTAGCGGATCCAAATCAATCCGTTTCGCCCACGGCAACCGCGCCCGTGTGCCTTCACTGACCAGTCGCCGGACATGATAATTTTCATCTCGGCTCCATTCATGCAACCGCACCAAAGTCGCCTTCGGATGCATGTTCAAGAAAGGTCTAATATAGTATTCCATCGAAAACCGCATCGTTGCAGATCGCAGCAGATCCAACGCGCGGTCCAAATGATCCATCCCATGACGCACGGCCAGAATACCGGGCACCGCGTGGATGAAATGACCGAAATCATCATCTTTCAGCGTCGGATCCAAAGGTACGGGCAACGCGGCCTCAATCTGATCAGCCATCGTTGGAAAATCAGCGGCCAGACGCACCCCAACCTGATCTGCGATCCAGTCAAGCCGATCCATCAATTCACGCGTGTCAAACCCAGCAAGGCAATCTCGCACAAAGCCATACGTATCAAAATCGGGCAAAACAGCAGCATATTCCCTTGCCAATTGCCCGACTGTGTCTACGTTGAACAAATGGTCTTTCAGGCTAAATCCCGCAGCCATCTAAATCGTCGCGTTGGTGGCGCCACCATCCAGCAGAATGTTTTGACCCACCATAAACCCTGCATGAATCGAACACATGAACGCACACGCCGCACCAAATTCATCCGCCGTTCCATAGCGTCGTGCGGGAATCGTGGCCTGACGCGCCGCTTGCGCCTGGTCCATCGAAATGCCTTGGGAGTTCATCACACCCGTGTCCAATGACACAGCACGATCTGTGGCATGAATGCCGGGCATCAGATTGTTGATCGTCACGCCTTTCTCAGCCACTTGCCGCGCTGTGCCGGCGACATATCCGGTCAGGCCCGTGCGTGCAGCATTCGACAATCCCAACGCAGGGATCGGCGCCTTGACCGACTGACTGGTAATATTCACCACACGCCCCCAACCGCGATCCATCATCGCAGGCAAGGATGCTTTCATCAGGGCAATCGGGGTCAGCATATTGGCGTCCAGTGCCGCGATGAAATCATCACGCGACCAGTCCGACCACAGACCGGGGGGCGGACCGCCAGCGTTGGTGATCAGAATATCAATCCCACCCGCTGCTTCCAAAACCTGTGCCTGCCCTGCGGCGGTTGTCACATCACAGGCAACGGTCTGCACGGTAACCCCGAAATCAGCCTGAATTTCAGCTGCAGTCGCCTCTAACGCCTCTGCGCCGCGGGCGTTCAATGTTAGATTCACGCCTTCGGCCGCCAACGCACGCGCACATCCACGCCCCAACCCTTTGGAAGATGCACAGACCAATGCCGACTTTCCCGAAATTCCTAAATCCATGATGATCTCCCTTTTCTTGCGTCAATCGGTAGCAGTCGAAAATCAGTCCAGCAAGCGATACGGGGAATATGGCCGAAAGTTGACCATTGCCTCAGAAATTCATACGCTATTTATATTTAGGGTAGATACATACCATCAGTCCTCTCCAAAGGCGCTTCATTATGAACCCGACCCCCATGCAAAGCCTGCTTGCCTATGATGGCGAATGCTTGCGTGTGATTGAAGGCGCGAACTATGGTGACACACTGTCGTTTGCAGAAGATATGATCCTAGATGATGTTTATCACCTAACAAAACACGCGCCATTAAAGGCAATGTCACTGGCCACCCGCCAGAATGCTGAACATTTTGTACTGACTGCCGAAACCGAATTGGGATCCCCCGGCGCTGATCTGATTCTTGATTGTGCACTGACGTTCATGGGCATTGACGGTAAAACGTTTGAAGCATTGGTGTTTGTCGAAGTTGAAGACAATGTGGCCGAAGCCATCTTTTTGCATCCCTTGTCCCCGATGCCTGACGGCCGCGATTTCCGTCTGGTCGGAATTGAAACGCAAAATGTGTTCCGCAAACTGGCCCAAGTGGCCTGCGTCAGCTTTGTTCGTGGCACGCATATTACGATGGCTTCCGGCGCACAAACACCGATTGAACATCTAAAGATCGGTGATCGCATCTTAACCCGCAACGACGGTCCCCAAGCCATCCGTTGGATCGGTCAGAATACCGTCCGTGCAGTCGGCGATTTTGCCCCAGTGGTGCTGCGACGCAGGGCATTGAACAATATTAACGACCTGACCCTTAGCCCCGATCATAGGCTGTTCATCTATCAACGGTCAGACAAGCTGGGCGCAGGGCGATCTGCTGTAATGATCAAAGCCCGTCACTTGGTGAACAATCAAGATATCTACCGGCAAGAAGGTGGGTTCGTCGATTATTTCCAGGTCATCTTCGATTCCCACCACATCATCTATGCCGAAGGAATCGCGGCAGAATCGATGCTGATCGACAGTCGCACCAAAGCTGCGCTGCCCGACGATGTAACCCGCACACTGCCCGATCACGCATCAAGCCGCCATTCCGATTACGAAGTGCAGGACGCACTGCTGGGAACGGATATGGCCGCACGGTTACGGGCTGCATCAGGCGCGTAGCGTGCGCCCTTAGCGCACCACATCTAGACCCGCCCCGAAACCCCGCGTATAGCGGCGGTATGTTAGACAACCGCCCCCAACTGCCGCCCGAAATTGCACGCCGCCGGACCTTTGCGATCATCTCGCACCCCGATGCGGGGAAGACGACGTTGACCGAAAAATTCCTGTTGTACGGTGGTGCTATTCAGATGGCCGGACAGGTTCGTGCCAAAGGCGAAGCACGCCGGACGCGGTCGGATTTCATGCAGATGGAGAAAGATCGCGGAATCTCGGTCTCGGCATCTGCGATGTCGTTTGATTATGCCAGTGGCGATACGAATTACCGGTTTAATCTGGTGGACACGCCCGGCCACTCGGACTTTTCCGAGGACACCTACCGGACTTTGACCGCTGTGGATGCCGCTGTGATGGTGATCGACGGGGCGAAGGGCGTGGAAAGCCAGACACAAAAACTGTTTGAAGTCTGCAGGTTACGGGACCTTCCTATTCTAACTTTTTGTAACAAAATGGACCGTGAAAGCCGCGATACATTCGAAATTATTGACGAGATTCAGGAAAACCTTGCCATCGACGTCACCCCCGCTGCGTGGCCCATTGGCCGTGGGCGTGATTTTGTGGGGACTTATGACCTGCTGCAGGACCGCTTGCTGATTATGGATCGGGCAGACCGGAACACGGTTGCGGAAACTGTTGAAATTCAAGGGCTTGATGATCCAAAACTGGCGGATCACGTGCCTGCTGAACTTCTGGAAACATTCCTAGAGGAAATCGAAATGGCACGCGAACTGCTGCCACCGATGGACGCACAGGCGTTGCTGGACGGGACGTTAACGCCGATCTGGTTTGGTTCCGCGATCAATTCGTTCGGCGTGAAGGAATTGATGGACGGGATTTCCAAATTCGGGCCCGAACCGCAACCCCAGCGCGCTGTGCCCCGCATAGTTGCGCCCGAAGAAAAGAAAGTCGCAGGTTTCGTGTTCAAGGTTCAAGCGAACATGGACCCCAAACACCGCGATCGCGTGGCCTTTGTGCGTATGGCGTCGGGCCATTTCAAACGCGGAATGAAGCTGACACATGTGCGCACGAAAAAGCCCATGGCGATTTCAAACCCTGTACTGTTTCTGGCCTCCGATCGTGAACTGGCCGAGGAAGCTTGGGCCGGTGATATCATTGGTATTCCCAACCACGGCCAGCTGCGCATTGGCGATACTCTGACCGAAGGTGAAGCATTGCGCGTAACGGGCATCCCATCCTTTGCGCCGGAACTGTTGCAAAACGTACGCGCTGGTGATCCGTTGAAAGCCAAGCATCTGGAAAAAGCGCTGATGCAATTTGCGGAAGAAGGTGCCGCGAAAGTGTTCAAACCCATGATCGGTTCTGGCTACATTGTGGGGGTAGTGGGTGCGCTACAGTTCGAAGTCCTCGCCAGTCGGATTGAGTTGGAATACGGCCTGCCCGTACGCATGGAACCGTCACAGTTCACATCTGCACGATGGGTGTCTGGTCCGAAGGATTTGGTAGATAAATTTGGGGATCAGAACAAGCAGCACATGGCGACTGATCATGACGGTGACGCTGTGTTTTTGACGCGCTTACAGTGGGATATTGATCGGGTGGCCCGTGACCACCCGGATTTGTCCCTGACATCGACCAAAGAAATGATGGTCTAAACCACTTGATCTAAGTCGCCGGCCGCACAGGCCAGCGACATACGTAATGCACTGGGTTTCCGCACGATTAAAACGCGTGCGGGATATTCAGGGTTTTTCTCACGATAATCCAGCAAAGCAATTTGATCTTTATGCGTGCCAACGGCCTGTTCAACCACATTAAACAACCCACCCAACGTCGCACCGAACGGATCTAACGCGTTGGCAGACTGCGGCTGCTGACCTGTGGTATGATCAAGAATCAGAACACCTGTTGGTTTCAGGCATTTGTCCCACGCCCTAAATGCTTTGATCGGATCATAGGCGTGATCCCATGAATTCGAATAAATGAAATCTGCTTTGCCTTCCCATTCGGGATTCTCTTCATGGAAGTCCCAGATCATAGAATCAGGGAACTGCAAACAGGTCTCGGAAATGTCTGTCCCGATCACATTCGGGTCCCCTTGCAGGTGTTTTTTAAACCACATCTGTTCTTTTCCCTGACGAGTGCCATGACAAATCCCGAATTCCACAGGTCGTCCTAATTTGGCGTTCAGCCAGCGCGACAGTTTACGCACATGGAGTTCCGGAACGAACTGCGCATTCAGTTTGGCCTTGTTTCCGGCAACCTGAACATCACGGTACGTCTTGTAATCAGGGTATTCGTGCAGAACGAAGCCGTCGTTTTCGACCCTGGTTGCATTTGCGTTATCTTCCGCCTGCTGCACGGCCATTTGATATTTGTTCATTTTGGCCATGCCCCTAAAATCTACATTTGTAATGTTTTTACGTTCTAAACGATAACTATGAATGCGGTGGACCATAAGGTGAAAAATCCAACAATTTGACCCGCTTGTCGCACTAGACTATAGGCAAGGGTGAAAAGTGTGCGCGGCCTGTCAATGCGGATCGGCCCACATGACAGCATAGGTTTGCATGACAAAATTTACCGACCTCGACCTTGATAAAAAGGTCCTGAAAGCAATCGCTGACACCGGTTACGAATCTCCTACTCCGATCCAGGCAGGTGCTATTCCACCCGCACTTTTGGGTCAGGATGTGTTGGGCATTGCCCAGACAGGCACAGGCAAAACGGCCAGCTTTACCCTGCCGATGATCACACGCCTTGGACGGGGTCGTGCGCGGGCACGGATGCCGCGTTCGTTGGTGTTGTGTCCGACACGGGAACTGGCAGCGCAGGTGGCCGAGAATTTCGATGCCTATACCAAGTATTCCAAACTGACCAAGGCACTGCTGATTGGTGGTGTTTCGTTCAAGGAACAAGATCAGCTGATTGATCGTGGCGTTGACGTTCTGATTGCCACACCTGGCCGTCTGCTGGACCATTTTGAACGTGGCAAACTGCTGCTGACCGGGATCGAGATTATGGTCGTCGATGAGGCTGACCGGATGCTGGATATGGGCTTTATTCCCGATATCGAACGCATCTTTAACCTGACGCCGTTCACCCGCCAAACACTGTTCTTCAGCGCGACCATGGCGCCAGAGATTGAGCGGATCACGAACACTTTCCTGTCCAATCCTGCAAAGATCGAAGTGGCCCGTGCGGCGACAACGTCTGAAAACATTACGCAATCAGTTGTGATGTTTAAGGCCAGCCGCAAGGACCGCGAAGGGTCTGAAAAGCGGAAACTGCTGCGGGCGATGATTGATGCAGAAGGTGACAAATGCACCAATGCGATCATCTTCTGTAACCGCAAAACTGACGTAGACATCACTGCGAAGTCGCTGTCGAAATACGGCTATAATGCATCCCCTATTCACGGCGATCTGGAACAATCCAAACGGATGGAAACACTTGCGGGGTTCCGCGATGGATCAATCCGGTTCTTGTGTGCATCCGATGTGGCTGCCCGTGGCTTGGACATTCCAAATGTTACGCACGTGATTAACTTCGATGTCCCCGGCCATGCCGAAGACTATGTTCACCGGATCGGTCGGACAGGTCGTGCTGGTAAACTGGGCACTGCTTTGATGATCTGCGTTCCGCGGGATGAAAAGAACCTTGCTGATATTGAATCTCTGGTAAAGCAAGAGGTTCCTCGGGCAGAAAACCCGATGCCAAAAGCGGATCGTAAGCCGAAGATAGACGCTGCCGAAGGTGATGTACCTAAGCCGCGTCGTGGGCGTAAGAAAGCCGAGCCAAAGGTTGAAGAGGCCACAGAGGCGAAGACCGAGGCACCCGTCGAGGCCAAGCAAGAACAGCGTCCTGCTCCGCAACAGCAGAACCAAAACCAGAACAACAATCGCGGCCGTGGCCGTGGGCGCGGCAACCGTGACGCGCGTGGGCATTATGTAGATAATACTCCGTCCCCGATGGGCCTTGGCGATCATCTGCCTGATTTTATCGCGCGCAGCTTTGAAGAACGGTTTGAGAAAGCTAGCCCAGAGGCGTAAAGCCTGACCCTAGAAATAGAAAGCCCCGAAGGTTTCATCCTTCGGGGCTTTTTTCGTTCTATAGCAGCGACTTAGTACATCCGGCTGATCATCACTGTGACTTCCGGTTTCTTACCAATCTCACCGTTGGTCGTATTACGTACAATCCGGCGCAGCTCGTCTTCCAGTTTTTTGTCATCACGGCGTGTCTTACGGCCAGCGCGTTTGATGAACTGGTCTAGGTCTTCTTCCAGAACTTCGGACAACGGCGCTTTGGATTTACCCACTTCGGCCAGACCTTTGATGTCGACCCATGGTTCGCCAAGCGCCTCATCATCTTCGTCCATGATCACGCTGACCATGATATGACCATTCATCGCCATACGCATCCGGTCGCGGACGATGCCATCCATGGCACCCACTTGGACCGATCCATCCAGATAGGTACGCCCTGTTTCAACGTAACCTGTGACCGTCGGCGCATTGCCCGACAGATCCACAATCGTGCCGTTCACCGCAACGATGGATGCCATACCATTCGCAGTCGC
>JBMZCY010000051.1:0-11493 GCA_049613825.1 Planktomarina sp. | reverse complement strand
CGGGCTCATATAACTGAGTCCCATCTGCTGCCGTATGAATAGACCGCCCGTTCTTCAAAATCAGGTCCACAGCGTTCTGGATCACGGTCAGGGTTTTCAGACCTAAGAAGTCGAACTTCACCAATCCCGCCTGTTCGACCCATTTCATATTGAACTGGGTCGCAGGCATATCGGAACGTGGGTCTTTATAGAGGGGAACCAATTGGTCCAACGGACGGTCGCCAATCACAACCCCCGCCGCGTGGGTCGATGCGTTCCGTAACAACCCTTCAACCTGTTGCCCGTAATTCAACAGCCGCTGCACGACTTCTTCGTTCCGCGCTTCTTCTCTTAACCTCGGCTCATCGGCCAAGGCTTTCTCAATCGAGACAGGTTTGACCCCCTCAACAGGGATCATCTTCGACAGTTTGTCGACCTGACCGTAAGGCATCTGCAACACACGCCCGATGTCACGCACCGCCGCCTTGGACAGCAGGGCACCGAATGTGATGATCTGGCCTACTTTATCGCGGCCATATTTACCTTGAACGTACTTAATTACTTCTTCCCGACGATCCATGCAAAAGTCGATATCGAAGTCGGGCATGGACACACGTTCGGGGTTCAGGAACCGTTCAAACAGCAGGCCATAGCGCAGCGGATCAAGGTCGGTGATGGTCAGCGCATAAGCCACCAGTGACCCCGCCCCCGACCCACGGCCCGGCCCGACAGGGATTTGGTGATCTTTGGACCATTGAATAAAGTCGGCCACGATCAGGAAGTAACCGGGAAACCCCATACCTTCGATGATCTTTAACTCAAAATCGAGCCGTGCCTGATATTCCTCAACACTCACCGCGTGGGGGATGATTGCCAGACGTTCTTTCAGGCCTTCGTTTGACAGGCGGCGAAGCTCTGCCACCTCATCCTCCGCAAACTTCGGCAGGATCGGATCACGTTTGTAGGATTTAAATGCACAGCGCTGGGCGATTTCGACGGTATTCGCAAGCGTTTCGGGCAGATCAGCAAACAGCACGGCCATTTCGCTTGGCGATTTCAGATAGTGCTGCTGCGTCAACCGGCGGCGAGGTTCTTGCTGATCGACATACGCCCCTTCGGAAATACAGATTAGCGCATCGTGGGCTTCGTACATCGAGGATTTGGGGAAGTAGACATCGTTGGTGGCGACCAATGGCAAGTCCATCGCATAGGCCATCTCAACAAAGGGCCGTTCGGTCAGACGTTCCGGGTCAGGTGGCGTTCCATCTTCCTGCGGGTGGCGTTGCAGCTCAACATACAACCGATCCCCGAACCCACCGTGCAGACGGGTCATCAGGTCTTGCGCCAAATCCTTACGACCGCGTTGCAGTAGCTGCCCAACCGGACCACCGGACCCACCTGTCAGACAAATCACATCCTCGGTATGTTCTAACAACTGATCTACCGTCACCTGCGGAAACTGCCCGTCGTCTTTCAAATACAGGCAGGTGTTCAGGGCCATGATATGTTCATAGCCCCGTTCTGTTTGGGCCAGCAAAACGACCGGAGCCGGATCAGCGGGACGGTCCCCCGGGCGGACCTCGACATAACCCACATCGACCTGACAGCCCATGATCGGTTGCACGCCTGCCTTCGCCGCACCTTCCGCAAATTCGAGGGCTGCAAACATGTTGTTCGTATCCGTCACCGCCACGGCGGGCATCTTCATATTGGCGATCAGCTCGGGAAGTTTCTTCAGCCGAACAGCCCCTTCCAGCAAGGAATATTCAGTGTGAAGGCGCAGATGTATGAAGGTCGGGTGAGTCATGCTGTGACCCTACATGTGGGTGACGCAGCGCACAACGATCCAAGCCGCGATTAACTACGGGACAGAAACAAATCGCCGCCTTTGTGTTTCTCAACCTGCCATGGGGCCGCGTGGTTTTCAGCCACCACAACGAACGCATCCAGATTGCTTGGTTCATCCGCGATCAAACAGCAACCGTTTTCAGCGATGCAATCTAACAGCGTGGTCAAAACCGTGTCACGTTCATCAGCCGCTAGCATGTGCAATGTCAGGTCGATCAAAACCACATCGAAGGTATCCGTGAGGGTGTAATCGCAAAGGTCAGCGACTTCCCCCTTGATCGCCAGTCCTTCGGCCACTGCCACTATGGCCTGCACACTATGCGACGACAGATCAACACCCACAACGCTGTGGCCAGCCCGCGCAATATGCAAGGCATCCCGCCCCTGACCACACCCCACGTCCAGCACATGAAGGGCCATGTCTGATCGCGATTGAAAGAAATCTACAAACACCTGCGTCGGTGCGCCCAGCGCATCAGGCGTGTTTTCGTAAAGTGCGTCGTAATTGTAAGTCATTCGTAAGGCTATGCGATCGGCTTTGATTTGGCTAAGTGAATTTGCAGTTACACAAACTTACCCTATTGACTAACTTTGAAACCTCCTCGATACTTACCCACATGACTAACCAATTAAACACCTTCTTCGCCGCCATGGCTGACCCCACCCGCCGTGCGGTGATAGAACAGCTAACGACCGGTCCCGCGCCGGTGTCCACGCTGCATGCCCCGCACGACATGGCGTTGCCAACGTTTATGAAACACTTGTCAAAACTCGAATCCGCTGGCCTGACCCGCAGCGAAAAACGGGGGCGCGTGCGCACTGTGCATATTGAAGCCGCCCCCTTGGAAGCCGCCGAACATTGGATCAACGTCCAGCGCAAAATGTGGGAAGGGCGGTTGGATCGACTGACTCACCTTGCCGAAACAACGAAAGAGACCTGAGAATGGACCACAAAGACCTTCACTTTACCCGCACCATCGCCGCCCCTGTAGCGCATATGTTTCACTGCATGACCGACCCGTCTGCGCGTATGGCTTGGAACGCGCCGGGACCGGATATGCCATTTCATATTACCGCCCCTGTTGCTGCTGAGGCAGGCAATCGGGAAAGTGGAACGGTGGGTCCGATTGAGGCCCCGATGGTCACTGTTCACACAGATTGGGTGGTGACAGATGCCAAGGGAATGTTGGTCTATGCCGAAACGTTAGAGGCTGATGGCATGATCCTAACCACTTCGTTGGCCAGTGCCACGTTGGAGGATGCGGATGGCAAGACCAACCTGACCCTGCACGTACATGTCACCAGCTTTACAGGGCCAGAATCTGTGGCCGAGGTTGAAGAAGGTTGGAATTTCGCGGTGGCTGCGATGACGGAATACGCCGTTAACTAATCCTGCGGCGCGTTAACACTTTGTGTTTCCAAGGTTAACGCGCTGTACGCCGTAAGACATCAATGACTTACGGAAATTTGTATCACGTGCGAAACATCTAAAACTGCGGTGAACGTCATTGTTTCGCAGCAAAACATACGGCACCCCTTGCGTTTTCAATCAATCTTGGCACGGTGGACGCGTCCGCTCTACGCCGCATCGACCGGACACCATCGGCAAATCGGGTAACGCGGCGGGGTCACCCCCATGGACATTACTTTTCTTTTGAACGGCCGTAAGACCACTGTACGCAGTGAAACCGGCCAAGAAACCTTATTGGATTTTTTGCGCGAAGGCGCCGGTAAATGCGGCACCAAAGAAGGCTGTAACGAAGGCGACTGCGGGGCGTGCTCTGTCATTGTTACGGAACACGGCAAAGACGCCAAAGCGCTGAACGCCTGCATCCTGTTCCTGCCGCAAATCCACGGCAAAGCCATCCGCACAGTCGAAGGCCTGACCGCCCCTGACGGCACCCTGCACCCGATGCAGCAATCCATGATCGACCACCACGGCAGCCAGTGCGGATTCTGCACACCGGGGTTTGTGACAACGATGGCAGCGGCGCATATAAATGGTGACACGGATGCCAATATTGCGCTGACCGGAAACCTGTGCCGCTGTACGGGATACGCACCGATTGCAAAGGCGTTTGATGAAGCGATTGGGGCCGAAGTGCCTAAGCACATGAATGACCATCCACACATCGGCGTGGTGACGGGAACGCAGAACATCTTTTGCCCTACCACCACCGATGCGCTGGCAAGTTGGTACAAAGGCACCCCCCATGGAACGCTGATCGCAGGAGGCACGGACGCCGGGCTTTGGGTTACGAAACAGCTGCGCGATTTAGCACCTGTTGCTTTCCTCGACCATATTGAAGAACTCAAGAAAATCGAAGATCGAGGCCTACACTGGCGCTTCGGGGCCATGGCCACCATCGCAGATATGCGTCGTGTTGTGGCAGACGAATACCCGTCACTAGCCACCATGCTAGACCGTTATGGCAGCGGGCAGGTGCGCAATGCCGCGACCCTTGGCGGCAACATTGCGAACGGGTCACCAATTGGGGACAGTCCACCTGCTTTGATCGCACTTGGCGCGTCGATTGTGTTGCGAAAGGGGGATCAGCGCAGACGGATGATGTTAGAGGATTTCTTTATACAATACGGCAAGCAAGACCGTCAGGATGGGGAATTTCTGGAAACAATCAAGGTTCCAATGGGCCAGACGAATTTCCGTGTTTACAAGCTGTCCAAACGGTTCGATCAAGATATCAGCACAGTATGTGGCGGATTTAATCTAAGCGTTGAAAACGGCATCATCACCGATGCCCGCATTGCATTAGGTGGCATGGCAGGCACGCCCAGCCGCGCAGCCAAGGCCGAGGCTGCAATGATCGGTTTAACGTGGAGCGAGGACACAGTACGCACAGGTATGGCGGCGATGACCTATGACTACACCCCCATGTCCGACATGCGGGCCAGTGCGGATTACCGGATGGCAACCGCGCAGAACATGTTGCTGCGGTATTTCCATGAACTGAACGGTGAAACCACCGACGTGCGGGGGATTTCAGCATGAAACCTGCACAGTCCCTGCCGCATGATGCGGCCCGCGAACATGTCACTGGATCGGCCCGTTACATCGATGATATCCCTGTGCCTACTGATTGCCTGCATTTGGCATTTGGTCTGTCCACCATTTCTGCGGGTCGGATTATGTCAATGGGTCTGGATGCAGTTCGCACGGCGGATGGCGTCGTTGCAGTGATCGTTGCAGATGATCTACCGTTTGCAAATGATGTCTCGCCATCGGCTCATGATGAACCTTTGCTCAGCGATGGTGATATCCATTATCACGGTCAGCCTATTTTTGCAGTTGCTGCGACCAGCCATCTGGCAGCGCGGAAAGCGGCGGTGTTGGGTCAGATTCAATACGAAGAACGCACACCGATCCTGACAGTGGATGAAGCCATAATGGCCAATTCCAGATTCGAAGACGGGCCGCGCATCTATACCAAGGGTGACGTTGCCGAAGGGCTTTCGAAAGCCCTTCACACCCTGCACGGTACACTTGAAGTCGGCGGTCAGGAGCATTTCTATCTGGAAGGTCAAGCAGCCTTGGCCCTGCCCGGTGATGGGGGGGATATGATTGTGCATTCTTCCACCCAGCACCCGACGGAAATTCAACACAAAGTGGCTGAGGCTTTGGGCCTACCTTTCAACATGGTCACCATCCAGACACGTCGCATGGGCGGTGGATTCGGCGGCAAAGAATCCCAAGGCAACGCATTGGCCGTTGCCTGCGCCGTTGTTGCCCAGCGCACGAGCCAGCCCTGCAAAATGCGCTATGATCGCGATGATGATTTCGTCATCACCGGAAAACGCCACGACTGCCGTATATCATATGACGTAGGGTTTGATGATCAGGGCCGCATTCAGGCCGTAGATTTCACCCATCTGTTTCGCTGCGGGTGGGCGCAGGATTTGTCCTTGCCTGTGGCAGATCGTGCCATGCTACACGCCGACAACGCCTATGACCTGCCCCATGCGCGGATCACATCACACCGGTTGAAGACCAACACAGCATCCGCCACCGCATTTCGCGGGTTTGGTGGACCGCAAGGGATGGTTGGGATTGAACGGGTTGTGGATCATGTGGCGCATTTCTTAGGGCTTGACCCGGCAGCGGTGCGTCAGGCGAATTATTATCCTACGATGGAAAACGGTAATGCCTCCGGCGGGAGTTTTTCTGGCAATAGAATGGGGACGACTCCGTACGGGATGGAGGTATCGGACTTTGTTCTGGATAAGCTGACGGATCGGCTGGTTGAGACGTCGGATTATGATGCGCGGCGTAGGGCGGTTGCCGCGTGGAATGCCCAAAGCGGGATTATTCGTAAGGGGATCGCGTTTAGTCCGGTGAAGTTCGGGATTTCGTTTACATTGACCCATCTGAACCAAGCGGGGGCGTTGGTGCAAATTTATGCGGATGGGTCCGTTCTGGTGAACCATGGCGGGACGGAAATGGGGCAAGGATTGTTCCAGAAAGTTGCCCAAGTTGCGGTGCGGGAATTAGGGGTGTTGCCCGATACCGTGCGGCCTTCGGCGACGGATACCTCCAAAGTACCGAATACATCTGCGACTGCGGCGTCTTCGGGGGCTGATCTGAATGGGATGGCAGTGTTGAAAGCGTGTGAGGTTTTGCGGGGGCGATTGGCGGATTTGCTGCGGGACCTGCACGGGGTTGAGGATATTCGGTTTGAAGGTGGGCGCGTCACAGCGGACGGGTTGGACATGTCCTTTGCCAAGGTTGTCGCACTGGCCTATCAGAACCGCGTGTCGTTGTCGGCAACGGGGTTCTATAAAACGCCGGATATCGAATGGGATCGGATCAAGGGTCACGGGCGGCCGTTCTATTATTTTGCCTATGGATGTTCGGTATCTGAAGTGGCCGTGGATACACTGACCGGCGAATACAACGTACTGCGCACGGATATCCTGCATGACTGTGGCAATTCGTTGAACCCTACGCTGGATAAAGGCCAAATCGAAGGCGCTTATGTGCAAGGCATGGGCTGGCTCACGACCGAAGAACTGGTGTGGGATGATGCGGGGCATTTGCGCACGCATGCGCCATCAACGTATAAAATTCCGGCAATGTCGGACAGGCCGGATGTGTTCAATGTGAACCTGTGGGACGGGCCTAATCCAGTGAATACCGTGCATCGGTCCAAAGCTGTGGGCGAACCGCCATTCATGCACGGGATTTCTGCGTTTCTGGCACTGTCCCATGCCGTCGCATCCTGCGGACCTGCGTATCCTGATTTGCAAGCGCCCGCGACGTTTGAGGAAGTATTCCACGCGATCCAACGGACCCAAGCGTGAGCTTTGATACAAGCGCTTTGAAGGCGGCACTTGTAGACCATGGCCCTGTTACCCGGGTTGTAATTGCGCGTTTGACAGGGTCTTCACCGCGTGAGGTTGGAACCGCAATGCTGGTTTGGTCCGCAGGCCAAAGCGGAACTATCGGTGGGGGTGCGTTAGAATATGAGGCAGCAAAGCGGGCACGGATTGGCGTTACGGGGGCCGTTGATTATCCGCTGGGGCCAACCTTGGGTCAGTGTTGCGGCGGGCATGTGACGCTGGTGTTTGAACGGTTTGAGACGATTGCGGATGTGCCGGGCCAAGGCCCGACCTACGGACGCAAGGTTCAGGGTTTTGGTGTTCTGACGGAACCGATGATCGACACGAAACAGCCGCTTTGGCTGTGGGGTGCGGGGCATGTGGGTCGTGCTGTGGCCGAAGTCATGCACGATATGCCTGACTTTGATCTGACATGGGCGGATACGGGCATGGAACGGTTTCCGACAACGAACATCCGCACAATCCCCGCACCGTCCCTGCCCGATCTGATGTCGAAGGCGCCGAAAGACGCCATGCATCTGATCTTCACCTACGCGCATGAGATGGATTTGGATCTGTGTCACCGCGCCTTGCAACACGGATTCCGATTCTGTGGTTTGATCGGCAGTCAAACAAAATGGGCTCGGTTTCGCAGCAAATTGCGCACGCTCGGACATAGTGACGCTGCGATTTCCCGCATCACTTGCCCGATTGGCGACCCATCTTTGGGCAAACATCCCAAAATGATTGCGTTGGGCGTGGCGCACCGATTAGGTTCCACACAACACGATACAGGGGGATATGTGGCGTGACGACACCACTGCTAACGCTTGACGGCCTGACAAAGGCGTATCCCGGGGTCATCGCAAATGACGACGTGTCCTTTGATATCAATGCAGGCGAAATCCATGCGCTGCTAGGGGAAAACGGTGCAGGGAAATCCACGTTGGTCAAAATGATCTATGGATTGGTGCAACCGGACACGGGTGTGATGACGTTGAATGGCGCTGCATTTGCGCCCACTGCCCCGTCAGCCGCGCGAACATCCGGTGTTGCGATGGTGTTCCAGCATTTCAGCCTGTTCGATGCGCTGTCCGTTGCAGAAAATATCACGCTTGGGATGGAAAATCCGCCAAAGCAAGCCGACCTGTCGGCGCGCATCGTCGAGGTATCGAACGCCTATGGTCTGCCGTTGGACCCTGCGCGATTGGTGGGAGATTTAAGTGCTGGCGAACGTCAGCGGGTCGAAATCATCCGCTGCCTTTTGCAGGATCCCAAGCTGCTGATTATGGACGAACCGACGTCCGTTCTGACGCCTCAGGAAGTGGACACGCTGTTCACCACGTTGCGCAAGTTGCGGGAACAGGGGACCTCGATCCTGTATATCAGCCACAAGTTGGAAGAAATTCGATCACTGTGCGAAACCGCGACGATCCTGCGCGGCGGTAAGAAAGTTGCGACCTGTGACCCGCGCGAAAAATCTGCGCGCGAACTGGCAGAGATGATGGTGGGAACATCGATCACGCCCGCTTCGGGGGCTGAGGTCATGAAGGGCAAAGTCGTGCTGCGGGTTGATAGCCTGTCGTTGCCCCCACAATCTGCATTCGGGACATCATTGAAGGATATTTCGTTTACCCTTTCCGAAGGCGAAGTCCTTGGCATTGGTGGTGTTGCGGGCAACGGTCAGGACGAACTGCTGGCCTGTTTGTCCGGTGAAGTCACGACGCGCCATACCACTGTGCATATGGAAGGCCGTGATATTTCAGCCATGCGTCCGAACGCGCGTCGGGAATTGGGGTTGTTGGCGGCCCCTGAAGAACGGTTGGGCCATGCGGCTGCACCCGATATGTCGCTGACCGAAAATGGTGTTCTGTCCGGCATGGTGCGCGAACGGTTGACGTCCAAAGGCGTGATCAACTGGTCCAAAGCACAGGGGTTCGCAGACAAGATTATCAAAGCATTCGATGTACGGACGCCTAATGCAGATGTCGCTGCACGATCCCTATCTGGAGGCAACTTACAGAAGTTTGTTGTGGGGCGTGAAATTCTGCAAGGGCCAAAGGTCTTTGTCGTGAACCAACCCACGTGGGGGGTGGATGCGGCGGCGGCGGCAACTATTCGACAGGCGTTGGTTGATCTGGCGACAGATGGCGCGGCGGTGATTGTAATCAGTCAGGACTTAGATGAATTGATGGAAATCTCGACCGGATTTGCGGCGCTGAACACGGGGCGATTGTCATCCGTCGTTCCGATGCGTGGGCTGACGTTAGAGGCGATTGGTTTGATGTTAGGGGGCGCTGATGCTGCGGCTTGAAAAACGTAAGAACCCATCAAAGGGGTGGTCCTATGCATCGCCCATAGTTGCGGTTCTGATGACCATGGTCGCAGGTGGCATCATGTTCACCCTGCTGGGTGTCGACCCGTTAGAGGCGATCCGGATCATCTTTTGGGATCCGTTGTTTAACGCGCAATTCGCCGGATATTCGCGACCTCAATTACTTGTAAAAGCAGCACCTTTGGTACTGATTGCAATCGGTCTGGCCATGGGATTTCGCGCTGGTATCTGGAATATCGGCGCCGAGGGCCAGTACATCATGGGCGCCATTATCGGCGGTGGGATTGGCCTTGCGTTTTATCCGCTGGACGCGTGGTGGATTTATCCGTTGATGGTGATCTGTGGCGGTTTGGGCGGATGCCTTTGGGCCATGATCCCCGCCATTTTGAAAGCCAAGTTCAACACGAACGAGATTTTGGTGTCCCTGTTGTTGGTCTATGTGGCCGAGAATATCCTTGCCTCTGTCTCACTTGGCCTGCTGCGAAACCCGGACGGGCAGGGTTTTCCGGGATCACGCAATTTCAAAGATTTCCCTGCAGCCCACAACGATTTCCTGATCCCCAGCATGGGTGTGCATTGGGGCGTCATCTTTGCTGTGCTTGCCGTCATCATCGGTTGGTTCATCATGCGATATCACGTGTTTGGCTACCGTCTACGCCTGCTGGGTGAAAGCCCACGCGCCGCACGGTTTAGCGGAGTCATTCCGGGACGGATGGTGATCTATGCCTTTGCAATTTCCGGGTCACTCGCCGGTTTGGCAGGACTGTTCGAAGTCACTGGCCCCAGCAGCCAGATCACAGACAGCTTTAATTCCGGCTACGGCTTCACGGCGATCATCGTGGCGTTCCTTGGTCGCTTGAACCCCGTGGGTATCTTGCTGGGCGCATTGCTGTTGGGATTGACCTATATTGGAGGAGAGTTGGCACAGTTGATGCTGTCCCTGCCCGCATCATCGATCTCGGCCTTCCAAGGGATGTTACTATTCTTCCTTTTGGCAACAGATATTTTCACGAACTATCGGGTGAGGATTGGGAAATGATCTACACATCTGACCTAGCACATGGCGGAGCGTTCTAATGGACATATCCACTATCAACCCCGCCCTATTAATCGCAGCGATCATGGTCGCTGCTGTGCCCATCCTTCTTGCTGCAATTGGTGAAATGGTGGTCGAAAAGTCAGGCGTTCTGAACCTTGGCGTTGAGGGTATGATGATCATGGGGGCCGTCTGCGGATTTGCGACAGCCATGACCACAGGCAATCCGCTACTGGCTTTTGTAGGTGCTGCTATGGGGGGCTTTGCCCTGTCTCTGATCTTCGGCGTCCTCACCCAATACTTCCTGACAAACCAAGTCGCCACCGGCCTTGCCCTCACGCTGTTTGGCCTCGGCCTGTCATCGATGTTGGGCCAACCATTTCGCGGGTTGAAACCGCCCAGCACAGACAAGATCAACTTTGGTTTTCTGTCTGACATCCCCCTCATCGGCCCTGCATTTTTCAACCATGACTGGGTCGTTTACTTCAGCCTTGCCCTGACCATCGCGGTTTGGGCGTTCCTCAAATATTCCCGTGCGGGATTGGTCTTGCGCGCAGTCGGTGAAAACCACGATGCCGCCCACGCGCTGGGGTATAAGATCAAATTGATCCGCCTTGCCGCCATCGGCTTTGGCGGCGCGTGTGCAGGGATGGGCGGGGCCTACATCAGTCTTGTCCGCGTTCCGCAATGGGTCGACGGCATGACCGCAGGCGCAGGTTGGATCGCGCTGGCCATCGTCGTGTTCGGCGCATGGCGGGCGGGATATGTTCTGCTGGGCGCGTATTTGTTTGGCGGCGTGACTGTATTGCAGTTAAACCTGCAAGTTGCGGGCCTTGCGATCCCTGTCGAGTATTTGTCTATGTCACCATATCTGATAACGATCGCGGTATTGGTGCTGATTTCCGCGACTCGCGGAAGAACATCACTTGCCGCCCCGGGTTCACTGGGTCGAATATTCCAT
>JBMZCY010000050.1:0-11936 GCA_049613825.1 Planktomarina sp. | reverse complement strand
CAATCCGACGCAGACGCTATTCGCATTGCTAACAGCACGCCGTACGGTCTGGTTGGTGGTGTCTTCACCAAAGATCTCGACCGTGCCACAACCGCCGCCCGCCACATCCGCGCAGGACAGGTGTTCGTGAACGAATGGTTCGCAGGCGGGGTCGAGACGCCCTTTGGCGGCTACGGAAAATCCGGCTATGGCCGCGAAAAAGGGCGCGAAGCCCTTTGGAATTACGTGCAGACGAAAAACGTCGCCATCAAGTTGAAAGGATAAAACATGAGTGTATTTGACGAAGACCTATTCCTGAAAGGGCTAGAACAGCGCAAAGCAACTTTGGGCGCAGACTACGTCGAAGGGAATTTGGCCAAAGCCGATGATTTCACTCGTCCGTTTCAAGAAGCAATGACCGCTTGGTGCTGGGGCTTTGGCTGGGGCGATGATGTGATCGATCCCAAGACGCGATCTATGATGAACCTGTCGATGATCGGCGCATTGGGCAAAATGCATGAATGGGAGCTGCACTGTCAGGGCGCGATCAACAACGGAGTCACACATGATGAAATCCGCGCGATCATCCATGTGATTGGAATTTACTGCGGCGTGCCACAAGCGTTAGAATGTTTCCGTGCTGCACGGAACGTCATTGAAAAACAAGAATAAGATGGTGGTCGAGAACGCAAACCTCAGCCATTGTTAGCCGTTCCATCCTTATACCCATGCGACGCGACATTAGCTTAGCGTAGGTTTATTATCTTAAGAAATGCGTCCAATAAATTCTCACTAATCGCATAAAATAGCACCGGTCAGACGGAAGAACCGAGCCATTAGTCCAATGCCAGCATGATTTAATCTGCCTCCTCGACAAAATTCAGGGGACCAGATAATTTTCGGAAGCGCTTTGAGTTATATTCCTAGATAAAACCACATAGCTTGCAGAGTTTGTACAAAGCAGATCTTCTCCTAAAGGTACCGTTCACCCCTTGGAAATGCAAAAGAGGCACACAATTTTCCATACCCTTATAGTACGGCTCCGATCCGTCATCTTTTAATGTGACAAGACCTGATCCAGAAAATTGCGTGTGCGTTCATTCGAAGGTGACGTGAAAAAGCTTTCAGGATCATTTTCTTCTATGATCTGCCCGGCATCCATAAAGATCACCCGGTCAGCCACCTTACGCGCAAAACCCATTTCGTGGGTCACACAGACCATCGTCATGCCTTCTTCGGCAAGCGTGGTCATCACATCCAGAACTTCGCCGATCATTTCGGGGTCCAAGGCTGACGTTGGTTCGTCGAACAGCAGAATTTCGGGCTTCATGCACAATGCACGGGCAATCGCCACACGTTGTTGCTGACCGCCGGACAACTGGCCAGGGTATTTTTCTGCCTGATTACCGATCTGCACTTTGTTCAGAAACCCCATTGCAGTCTCTTCCGCTTCGGATTTTGAAATCTTACGCGCCAGCATCGGGGCAAGGGTACAGTTTTCCAGAATGGTCAGATGCGGGAACAGGTTGAAGTGTTGAAAGCACATCCCCACTTCACGCCGCATTTCTTCGATGTTCGGGGCATCTGCATTGATCGTTTCACCATTGATCAGCACTTCACCACCCTGATGTTCTTCCAATTGATTGATGGTGCGGATCATCGTTGATTTACCAGACCCGGATGGGCCACACACCACGATTTTTTCGCCTTTGCGCACCGACAAGTTAATGTCTTTCAAAGCATGAAACGTCCCATAGAACTTGTTCACATTTTTCATTTCAACAGCGGCAACAGTCATGGTGTGTCTCCCTTTTGATTACGAATAGCCAGAATAATCGCGGCAAGCCATTACGGCTGTCCGATCAGATCACGCGCAGACAACGCAGCCTCGATTTCATCCAAAATGACTGGATCATCGATGGCAGCGGGCATCTTGAATTCAGCAGCATCTGCGATTTTCTGCATTGTGCCACGCAAGACCTTACCTGATCGTGTCTTGGGCAAGCGTTTGACTTCGATGGCACATTTGAAGGCCGCCACAGCGCCAATCTTGGCACGGACCAATTGGACCAGTTCGCGTTCCAACTCTGCCTCATCCCGCCCAGCCCCGTCGTTGGGAACAAAGAACCCCAGTGGCATCTGCCCTTTCAACGCATCCGCTTTGCCAACCACCGCACATTCGGCAATGTCTGGATGCGATGCGATGACTTCTTCCATAGCACCCGTGGACAGGCGGTGACCTGCGACGTTGATGATGTCGTCGGTGCGGGCCATGATAAAGACATAGCCGTCTTCGTCGATGATGCCTGCGTCAGATGTCGCATAGTAACCTGGGAATTCATCCATATACGAAGTTAGGAACCGTTCAGGTGCGTTCCACAGGGTCGGAAATCCTGACGGTGGCAGCGGCAATTTGCACACGATATTGCCCAACGTTCCTGTGGGAACCTCATGCCCGTCATCATCAAGTACGTGGATATCGTAGCCCGGCATAGGTTTGCCCGGGCTACCCAGTTTGACAGGGAACGCACCTATGCCCACAGGGTTGCCCGACATGGCCCACCCTGTTTCAGTCTGCCACCAATGGTCGATTACTGGCACTCTCAATTTGTCTTGCGCCCATTCGATAGTCGCCGGGTCCGACCGTTCACCGGCCAAGAACAGCGTGCGGAAATTGGATAGGTCATAGTCGCCGATTAGCGCACCCTTAGGGTCCTGCTTCTTGATCGCGCGGAATGCAGTGGGGGCGGTGAACATCGCGACAACTTTGTGATCTTGGATCACCCGCCAGAATGCACCAGCATCCGGCGTGCCAACGGGTTTGCCTTCGTACACCACCGTCGCCGCACCATGCAGCAGGGGGGCGTAGCAGATATAGGAATGGCCTACGACCCACCCCACGTCTGATGCGGCCCAAAACACTTCGCCCGGTTGCACATCATAATGGTTGTCCATCGTCCACTTCATCGCGACCATATGGCCGCCATTGTCGCGCACAACGCCCTTGGGCTGCCCTGTGGTACCAGACGTATACAGGATATACAGCGGATCAGTGGCAAGCACAGGCACACATTCTGTACCTTCGCCTGCCGCAATCGCGGCATTCACCGCCACTGCATAATCCACATCCCGACCATCTGTCAGGTCACACGTCTGCGTGTCGCGTTGCAAAATAACGCAATGGTCTGGCTTGTTGACCGACAGCTCAATCGCCTGATCCAACAGCGGTTTATAGGCAATCACGCGCCCCGGTTCGATCCCGCAAGAAGCTGAAATAACCGCCTTTGGCGCTGCATCATCAATCCGTGTGGCCAATTCCTGCGGGGCAAAGCCGCCAAACGCAACCGAATGCACGGCGCCCAGACGGGCACAGGCCAGCATTGCGAAAACCGCCTGTGGGACCATAGGCATATAAATGACAACGCGGTCACCTTTTTCCACACCCAAGCCACGCAGGACGGATGCCAATCCACTGACCTGCGCTTTCAGGTCACTGTAGGTATAATCGACCTGCTGCCCCGTCACAGGACTGTCATAGATAACCGCTTTGCGATCCCCATGTCCCGCTTCGACATGACGATCCACGCAGTTGTAACAGGTGTTACAGGTCGCGCCGTCAAACCATCGACCGTACACACCGCTGTCAGGGTTGAAGGTCTGCGTCGCAGGCGTGAACCAATCAATGCCCTTGCCAGCCTCGGCCCAGAACGCAGCGGGATCAGCTTGCCATGCGGCGTATACCTCTTCGTAGTTTGACATGATGCGTGACCCTAGCAGGTATAGTTCAGACCAAGGCGACCACCATCCACATAGATGGTTTCCCCCGTGATATAGCTGGCCTTCTTGGAACACAGGAAGCCAACGATATCGCCTACTTCCCTCGCTGTACCCGCACGTCCCAATGGCGTCCGCGACATGGCCGCTTTGTAGGCGTCAGGGTTTGCGTTCACTGCCGCCATCATTTCGGTATCAATTGACCCCGGCCCAACGGCATTCACACGAATGTTGTTTTTGGCCAGTGCAAGGGCGGCAACTTTGGTCAGCTGCATCACCCCACCTTTGGACGCGCAATAAGCAGGAATGGCCGGAATAGCGACCTGTGCGTTGATCGAAGACATGTTCACAATCGCGCCTTCGATGTCGTGTTCGACCATCGCGCGTGCGACGATTTGGGTGGACACGAACACGCTGCGCAAATTGACGTCCATAACCTTTTGAAACGTGTCCAATTCATAGCTTAGAAAATCGCCCGGCATCGCAACGCCTGCGTTGTTCACCAATGCATGAAGCGGTCCGTGATCTGCGGCGATCTGCGCGAACATCGCTTCGATCTGCGCCACATCCCCCATGTCGCAGGTAATGCCCGCGACTGCGTTCAGGGTTTGAGCCGCCTCTGCCACACCCGTCACGTTGATATCAGACAAGATGACATCAAAGCCCTCTTCGATCAGGGATTCAGCGCAGGCATATCCGATGCCTTGGGCTGCACCAGTAATCAGGGCAAGTGGTTTTTGCGTCATGGGTTTATCCTTCAAATCCGTAATCATCTTTGGCTTGGGTTTTGCTGATCAGCCCCGCGCGAACATCTGCATCAATCAGCGTTGTATCACGGTCAGCGGCGGCACCATAGCCACCACCACCGGGCAGGGACAGTTTTAAGCGGCTGCCATTCTTGATCAACTGGCGGCCTTTGCTGCGCAACTTGGTGCCATCGGTCAATTCTACACGACCCGCCGCACCGGATGCACCGCCATCACGGCCCCGTGCGGCATTTTCAACGCGATCGAACATGGCGTTGAAATAGAAATCGTACCCTTCACGCGGTTCAATTTCGATGGTTTGGCCAAGGCCACCACGCAACGCCCCTGCCCCGCCGGACCCTTCGCGCAAATCCTTGCGCCAGACGGTGATCGGGCCAACGTGTTCGGTGGCCTCAACACTCATGGTTGATACACCAGATGGGAATGCAGTGGCTGACAGACCATCAAACGCGGGCCGCGCACCTGTGCCGCCAGAATTGAACATCAGTACCTCGGCATTGCGCAGATCGCTGTCAGGATCAGATGCGCGGGCAGAAATCTGGATATTCCACAACGCCGACGCCCCTTCTGCAGGGACAGTATCCGGCAACGCTTGGTGCAAGGCACCCAACACAACGTCGGGCACCAAATGTCCTAATACGTGACGCACAGAAACTGGTGCGGGGCGTTTCGCCGCTAAAATACAGCCTTCGGGGGCCGTAATTTCAAACGGTTCCAATGATCCGGTGTTGTTCGGCACTTGCGGTGCAATCGCGCATTTCAATCCATAGCAGGCATAGGCGCGTGTATATACCTCTGGCACGTTGACGCCAAAGCGGCTCATCCCTGACGTGCCATCGAAGTCTGCTTTGATCGTATCACCGGCAATGTCCAGTTTAACGGCCATCAGCACAGGATCATCATATCCATCAACTTGCATCGTATGGCTGAACGATCCGTCCGGCACCGCTGCAATCGCGGCATGGGTCGCCTTGCGGCTGGTTTCAATCACGAAATCCGACAAACCTTGCAAATCATCAATCCCGAATTCGCCCATCATGGTTTGTAATCGGCGATCACCTGCTTCGTTACAGGCAGCCAGCGAATACATATCACCCACAACCTGATCCGGTTCACGCACATTGGCCCGCACAATACGGATCAAGTCCTGCCCCACGACACCGCGTTCTGCGAATTTCATGATCGGGATTTGCAGGCCTTCTTCATAGACTTCGTTGCCATCCGGCCCAAAGCCGCGCCCACCAATGTCCACGACATGCGCAGTACAAGCAAAGAACCCGATATGGTGACCATTTCGGAACGTGGGCGACACAACTGTGATATCGTGCAAATGTCCCGTTCCCAACCAAGGGTCATTAGTGATGAACACGTCACCTTCAAAAATGTTCTGTGTTCCGATTTCACGCACGAAGTGAGTCACACTTTCCGCCATGGCATTCACATGCCCGGGCGTGCCAGTCACCGCCTGTGCCATCATACGGCCCTGGCGGTCGAATAGACCTGCGGATAAATCACCTGCTTCGCGCACCGATGTTGAAAATGCCGTGCGGATCAGCGTTGTCGCTTGTTCTTCAACAACCGCGATCAGGCGGTTCCACATGATTTGATAATCAATTGCTGTGGGCGTCATGATGCATCTCCCTTGCGGATCAGGCGCATGCTGCCGTCGCCTTGGCCCACAGCGCGATAGCCTGAGGTGACGATGGTGGTGGTTTCATTTTCGATCACAATGGCAGGTCCTTCGACGGCCATGCCAGCGGTCATATCAGCACGGTCCACCTCCTGCGCATCGACGGTCTTGCGCAATGCCGCATCATAGAACTGGCGCATCCGCAAAGCTGTCACATCATTGCCAGCCGTATGCCCCGCAACCTTTGGCGTTTCCGGCAGAACGGATGCGACAACCAGTGACCAGTTGGTGATTTCAACACCCAACCCGTCAATCACGCGGCCGAACAGGGTCTGGTACGCCGCTTCAAACGCGGTCAGGACTTCGGCACCGTCCGCATCTGCGAAAGTCTTATACTCCAAAGGCACCGGTATTTCCCAACCTTGTCCTGCGTAACGCATGAACGCGGTCAGCTTAGTTGTCGTTTCCGCGTCTTCAGCGCCTGCTTTGACAAAGGCTGTTGCCTCTACCTCAAGTTCGGCCAGTGTGGTGTTTACGGAAGCCGCATCGAATGAATCAAGACGTTGGAACAGGCCGCGTGTTGCCTCGTAACTAAACGGAGCTTTCAGGAAACCGATGGCCGACCCAACGCCAGCCCCCGGTGGAATAATCAATTCCTTGATCCCCAGCTTTTCGCACAGACGACACGCATGCAAAGGTGCGCCACCGCCAAAGCCAATCATGGTGAAATGTTCAATATCACGACCGTTTTCAACGGTATGAACACGGGCAGCGTTGGCCATGTTTTCATCTACCATTTCGGTCACACCAAAGGCGGCGTCCGCAGCGGTCATATCCAGCGCGTTCGACAGTTTGTCTTGCACAGCGGCATCAGATGCGGCGGCAGATAACGGTATCGCCCCACCTGCAAAATTGTCAGGGTCCAAACGGCCCAATAGCAGGTTCGCATCTGTTACAGTCGGATTTTCCCCACCACGCCCGTAACACGCAGGGCCAGGTTCAGATGCTGCCGATCGTGGGCCAACTTGAATACGCCCCAATGCATCAATGGATGCGATAGATCCCCCGCCTGCACCAATTTCAACCATTTCCACCACGGGGGTGGATACTGTCATGCCGGACCCTTTTTTGAACCGATAGGTCCGTGCGACTTCGAAGGTGTTTGCAGTCTTAGGTGCGCCATCTTCGATCAAGCAAATCTTGGCTGTGGTGCCGCCCATGTCGAACGACAGGACATTGTCCAACTCATGTGCACGCGCAAAGTCAGCCGCAAAGATCGCTCCGCCTGCGGGGCCGGACTCCAGCAAGCGCACAGGTTGTTCAGCGGCGTCTTCGACAGACATCAGACCACCACCAGAATGCAACATGAACACAGGTGCAGACACACCTTCGTCGCGCAGACGATCCACTAGGCGACCCAGATAATCTGCGACCTGCGGCTGCACATAGGCATTCGCAATCACAGTGTTAAACCGAGGCAATTCCCGCATTTGCGGTGAAATCACGGATGAAATCGAGATCGACATGTCAGGCGCCGCAGCCCGCAACGCATCGGCCATCTGAACCTCGTGCGCGTCATTGGCATAGGAATGCATCAGGCCAATCGCCACAGCCTCAAACCCGCCGGACAGCACGGTCTTCACCATTGCGTCGACCTCCGTGGCGTCCAGCGGCAACAGCACTTCGCCGTTTGGCCCCATACGTTCGTTCAGCGTCAGGCGATCCTCACGCGGGACCATGGGTTCGGGCAACGTCAGGTTCAGATCGTATTGCTCAAACCGATTTTCCGACCGCATTTCGATTACATCGCGAAACCCTTCGGTGGTGATAAACGCCAGCTTTGCCCCACGTCGTTCGATCAGGGAATTGGTGACCAGCGTGGTGCCGTGGATAACTTGACCAATGTCGCCCAGCGCAACGCCAGCCTGATCTGCTGCGATCTTGATCCCGTCCAGAATGGCCTGTTCAGGCTGGGCATAATTGGTCAGAACTTTACACGTGGACAAGCCACCCGCATGGGACAAGGCAACATCCGTGAAGGTCCCACCAATATCCACACCAACGCGGTTTTCATGGATCGTCATGGTTTAGATAGCCTTCAGAATTTGGTTCGCCGTGAAGGCAGATTGATACACGCGGGACACGATTGGCGCGGACGGAACGGTGCTCAGTTCGGTCATCGGCAATGGCAGGTCTTCGCGGTCCATACCGGTCAAAAGGCCCGCCATGGTTTCACCGAACATAGTTCCCGTTGTGATGCCCCGACCGTTATAACCGATGGGCGTGAACAGGTTTGTGTCCAGCTCATAAATGCGCGGCAGATGATCAGGGGTCATCGCGATTTGACCATGCCATGCTTCATTGAACTCAACAGGGCCCAGCGAAGGGAAAATCCGCGCGATCTGTTTTCTAGCCCAACGGTGTGACAACCCGCGATCTTTTGATCCCATAACTTTGCCCATAGATCCAACCAACAGACGATCGAACGCATCGCGACGGATGTTGAACATGATCTGGCCCGTGTCCCACAGGCCCTGCTTGCCCGGCAGGATGTGCGTCGCATCAGCACCCATCGGCTTGGTCGCCAGTTGGAAGTAATGGATCATCGTAAAGATGCGTTTCAGGTTCGGCCACAGATCGTCGGTATAGGCATTGGTGCCCAAGACAACGGCCTTGGCTGTTATGCTGCCTTGATCGGTTTCAACGGTCCAAAGATCGCCATCTTTGCGCAGCTTGGTCGCCCGAACGCCTGTGCTGATCTTGGCACCCGCACCCAGCGCTGCGCGGGCCAACCCACGACAATATCCCATTGGGTTAATCGTCCCGCAGCGGTTATCAACAAGACCACCGTGGAAATGGCGTGTGCCGATCATATCGGACACCTCATCACGCGATACCAGATCAACGGGTTGCCCCAAACGCTGCCATTCTTTGTGCCGTTCCCGCAACTCTTCAAATCCGCTGGGATTGTGCGCCGCATGGATCGTGCCAGTCTTGGTCACCTCGCACTGCATTTGATGCTTTTCGATCAACGCGAAAACATACTCAGGTCCATCACCGAATTTCTTGATGAACCGCGGTCCGTACACAGGCCCCAGCTTTTCGCGCACCTTTTGCGGCGGCAACCAAAGGGCTGCGTTGACCAGACCACAGTTGCGACCGGAGCCGCCGAAACCGATCTGTTCGGCCTCTACCACATGGGCAGTCAGGCCTTTTTCGGCACAGTGCAACGCAGTAGACAGACCCGTAAACCCGCCCCCCACAATGGCAACATCCACTGTAACATTGGAATCCAGCGGGGCATGGTAATCGCGTTCCAACGCCGAAGCGTCCCAAAGTGATATGGCATTCTGCGCCGACATATACGATTCCCCGATTGCTTCGACTTGGGTTAGGTGGTTTTCAAAAGGTTGCACCAGCATATTCAGTGTGTCAATATTCGAAAAATGCGTTCCATATACCAACACAGGAAGAAGCAATGAACAAAATGAAACTATCCTCTGCGGACATGGTCAAAAACGCCCGTGCCCGTATCGAAGAAATCGAAACAGCAGACCTGATCAACTTGGTAGGCGACCCCGACGTTGTGATCGTCGACATCCGTGACATCCGCGAACGCCAGCGCAGCGGGTTCATCCCGGGCAGTTTTCACGCACCACGCGGAATGATCGAATTCTGGATCGATCCTGACAGTCCGTATTACAAAGACACCTTTGGGCAAGAAGGCAAAAAATACATTTTCCATTGCGCATCGGGCTGGCGATCCGCAATCACCACAGCAACCCTGCAAGACATGGGGTTCGACGCGGCCCATCTGAAAGAAGGTTTTTCAACTTGGGAAAAACAGGGCGGACCTGTTGAATTTCCCGAAAAGAAGTGAATCAAACGATCAGGTGCGGCCCAATTTGGCAGACACATTGCGGGCCGCATGCATTACCAATCCACCGAACCGTTCCACGCCGCCTTCTGGCATGTTAATGTCCGGCAATGAAATACCGAGGGCCGCAATAGGTTCGCCCCCCGGCAAAACAATTGCAGCCCCAAAGCTGAGGATACGGTCCCGAAATTCGCCCGTGTCATAGGCATACCCACGTGACTGTGTCTGCTGAATATCCGCTTCAAGGGCCTCAATGGTTGTTAGGGTTCGGTCCGTGTAACGTGTCAAGTCAGTCATAACCTGATCCCGTAATTTTGCGAAGTCAGCGGCAAGGATTGCTTTGCCTGTACCAACGCAATGCAGTGGCGCAGTTCCCCCGACCGTGTTCCACGATCGGATCGGTTTCTGACTTTCCACTTGATCAATATACACAACAGACAGGTTTTCTCGTACAGCCAGATACACTGCTTCGCCGGTTTCTTGGGATAGGAACGACAGTTCTGGCCCCGCCAGTTCGCGCAGGTTCAGGTTTTCAACCGACGCACGGCCCACGCGCCAAGTCTTTAACGTGGCCGAATATGACTTGTCAGACCGATGCTGCACATAGCCCAAAGTCGTCAGCGTTTGCAGCAGCCGAAATGTATTGGATTTAGTAAGGCCCAATTCTTTAGACAGCTCTGTCACGCCTTTGCCCGTTTGCGCCGCAGCAAGGTTTTCCAAGATCGCCAGACCTTTGGACAACGTTGAATCAACTTTGGGCGTTTTGGGGGCTGTGTCTGTCATTAGGTTATCCCTTTTTAGATCGCTTATCAGCTAAGCATCATCACTGAAAGACGGCGGTTTGTGGACCGTGATATCGGGCAAATCTCCTACGAATTTCGAAACCTCAACCATTGCGGAATGGGATGCAGGGCTTTGAGACAAGGATGATGTGCGCAGATCGTGGGTAAGAACATTCGGGTTGCCATGCCTATCCCGCGCTTGGGGGGCCGCGAAATCCGGGTCGAACCACGCGCCTGTCCACAAGAACACGCATCCCTGCATCACTTCATCGCTAACCTTTGCACCTGCCAGACAGCGGCCCCGATCATTGAACAATTCCACCACATCGCCGTCGTTAATCCCCCGCGCGGTCGCATCAGCAGGGTGGATGATGACTGGTTCCCGGTCCTTCACCTTATGGCTTAGGCTGTAGGCCCCATTGTCCAACTGACTGTGTAGGCGCGTTTTGGGTTGGCCAGAAATCAGTGCAAGGGGATGGGATTGTGTGAAATTCTGTGCACGATCCCTTGGTGGGAACCATGTTGCATGGCCTTTGCAATCCGGCAGATCGAAGCCTGCGATAACCTTAGAATAAAGTTCAATTTTACCGCTCGGCGTTGGCAAAGGTGCGCCATTAGGGTTCGCTCTGAAATCAGCCAAGAAAACCTGATCGGGACTTGGATCAGGCAGGAATATCGCATCACCTTCGATAAATTCCGACCAGTCCGGCAGTTTAATACCCGCTTCTAACCCACGTTCACAGGTGGATTGCCAAATCGTAGCCAGCCAGTCATCAGATGTTTTACCTTCAGTGAAAGCCGGAGCGACCCTCATACGACCCGCAAGGTCAGCATAGATATCATATTCAACACGCGCCTCACCCGGCAGTGATGTCAACGCAGGCATTGGAACCAATGCGTTGTCCGACTTGCCTGCGCCAAAATCAGTCCGTTCCTGTGGGGCCGCAACGGGTAGGACGATATCGGCGTGTCGCGCTGTCGCAGTCCAATTCATTTCGTTCACGATAACAGTTTCAGGCGTCTGAAATGCCTCATGCAAGCGGTTCAGGTCTTGGTGATGGTGAAACGGGTTGCCCCCTGCCCACCATACCATCCGCGCATCGGGGAAGGTCTTGGTTTCCCCTTGA
>JBMZCY010000049.1:0-12207 GCA_049613825.1 Planktomarina sp. | reverse complement strand
ATTTATTACAACAAAGTTCGTTTCGAAGTATTGGAACATGGTAACCGCTGGTTCAGCTTCAAAGGCTTAAAAGAACATGCGCTGACGTCTATTATTGAAAAAGGCATTGCTGAAATTGCAGATGGTGCCGTCGTAGGGTCCGCCATCGTCAGCGAACAAGCCGCAGGTAAATCGGTTGAGGAAGTCCTGGCCTTCGTTAAATCCCTTGCCGATGGTGCCCATGCTGCCTGATCTGATCATACGAACGCTGCAGGCTTCTGATCGTGATGATTGGGAGGTGTTATGGCTGGCGTATCTGGACTTCTACGGCGCGCGCCTGCCTGCAAGTGTAACTGCGAAGACGTTTGTGCGCAATTTGGACCCGTCGCACCTCTGTCAGCAATGTTTGATTGCGGAATGGGATGGGCATATCGTCGGGTTCACGCATTATATTTTCCATGCACATAACTGGCGTGCCGAGGGTGTGGTGTATCTGCAAGACCTATATGCCGATCCGTCTATGCGCGGGCAGGGTATTGGACGTGCGTTGATCGAAGCAGTCTATCAACGTGCTGACGATGCAGGATGTTCATCCGTGTATTGGATGACGCAAGAACACAATTATGTAGGCCGGATGCTATACGATCGCGTCGGCACAAAGACACCTTTCATCAAATATTCGAGGTAACCCCATGACCATCCATATCGGCGCGAAACCAGGTGAAATTGCAGAAACAGTTCTGATGCCGGGTGATCCCTTGCGTGCGAAATGGGTGGCCGAGACGTTTCTTGACGATGCTGTGTGCATCAACGAAGTGCGTGGGATGTTGGGCTATACGGGCACTTGGAAAGGCAATCGGGTAAGTGTGCACGGGTCGGGCATGGGTATGCCATCCCTGTCGATCTACGCGAATGAGTTGATTAAGGATTACGGCGCTAAGACCTTGATCCGCATTGGATCTGCGGGTGGTATGTCGCATAAAGTCGGCATTCGGGATGTCGTAATTGCGATGACTGCGTCCTCAATCAGCACGCCCAGCCGCGGGATTTTCAAAGAATTTCAATTCGCGCCTTGTGCCGACTACGGCCTACTGCGTGCGGCGGCCGATGCTGCCATGGCGAAGGGTGTTACCACCCATGTGGGCGGCATTTATTCTGCTGATGTATTCTATGATGAACGTCCCGATCTGAATGAACAAATGACCCGCCACGGTATCTTGGCGGTCGAGATGGAAGCGGCGGAATTGTACAACCTCTGTGCCCGTTACGACATTCGCGGGCTGGCTGTTGTCACCATTTCCGATCATCTTCTGACGGGTGAGGCGTTGCCATCCCAAGACCGCGAAAGTAGTTTCGGAGATATGGTAGAGGTTGCATTGGAAGCGGCGTTTGCTGATTAACCCAAAGCCGCCAACCACCCCATTGCCGTAAAGAAAGTGGCGGCGGTTCCGATCAAAACTGTGGACGCGGCAACCCGTTTCGCAACCCCATACATATTTGCAAAAATATAAGCGTTCACACCAGGTGCCATCGCTGCCGTGATGATCGCAGATCGAAAGGCCGCATCGTCAATGTGCAGCGCTGTCCCCGTCATCCAGGTAATGCTGGGGTGGATGAGCAGCGATACAACACACATGAACAAAATCAGCCGCATGTCACCTTCGGGACGGTAGCTGACAAGGATACCCCCCAAACCGAACAGGGCTGCAGGCAGGGCGGCGCGGGCCATCAGGGCCACGGCATCTGTTGCAAAACCGGGCAATGCAAAGCCTGACAGATTTACGATCAACCCAAGGCTCAACCCGATCACCAAAGGATTGCGGAACATGGCTTTTGCAACCTTTGGCCCCAAATCAGCGATGCTGCGGCTGTCTGCACGGACCAGTTCCATCGCGGTGATGCCTATCAGATAACAGAATGGTGAATGCATGGCGATGATTGCAAAGTTTCCCGCTAAAGCATCCGGGCCGAACGCCCTTTCCATAATCGGTAGTCCCAGCAGCACAGAATTTGAGAACAATCCAACAAACCCGATTGCAACGCAGTGGTCCCAAGCACGTTTGAAAATAAACCGTGCTGCAAGCAAGCCAATCAAGAAGCCGCTGATTGCGCCGCTGTAGAAACTGAATAGCAGGGCAGGGTCAAAATTTGCAGATAGGTCCAACGTTGCGATCGCTTGGAACAGCAGGCACGGGATTGCGAATTTTTGCGTAAACCCCATCAACGCGTCTATTGCAGGCTCGGAAATCCAGCGTTTCCATACAGCCAAATACCCAAAACCCAGAACACAAAAGACGGGTGCGATGACGGAAAACAGAATGGCCACTAGAACTTAGACCTCAACTGTTAGCCCGTCATAGGCTGGAACAACGCCATCCGGCAATTCGGCCTTTAGCGTCTGATAATCCAGATCATTGTGCATGTTTGTAAGAATGGCACGCTTTGGTTGCAGTTCTGCAATCCACCCCAATGTTCGGTCCAGATGCGAATGGGTCGGGTGTGGCTGGCGGCGTAGGGCGTCGACAATCCACATGTCCAATCCTTGCAGGTAATCACGACTGTCATCGGCCAGATCAGCAACATCAGGCAGATAGGCGGCATTGTGCATTCGAAACCCCAGTGCGTCGATACCACCATGGGGAACTGTAAACGGTTGGAACGGGATTGTGCCCCCTGGGCCTTCAATCTCAAACGTGCCGTCGATCTGGTTCATGTCCAAGATTGGCGGGTATGTGGAACCTTCAGGTTGCAAGAATGCATACCCGAAACGTGCCTCAAGATCCGCACGTGTCGGCGCATCGGCCCAGACGGGCAGGCGGGATTTCGTGTTGAACACGATCATGCGCAGGTCATCCAGACCATGTACATGATCGGCGTGGGAATGGGTGTAGACCACGGCGTCCAACGTGGCGACGTCGGCCTGCAACAATTGATTGCGCATATCGGGGGATGTGTCGATCAGAACCCGCGTTGTGCCAGCGTCCGTGATTTGTTCGACCAGCAGGGAACAGCGCTGGCGGTGGTTCTTCGGTTCATTCGGATCACAAGCCCCCCATTGGCCGCCAAGGCGGGGTACGCCGCCGGATGAACCGCAGCCCAATATGGTCAGGCGCAGGGTCATGCGACCTTCCAGAACAAACGTTCAAAGTTGGCTTCGGTCTGGGCGGCGAAATCCTTAACGGACATCCCGAACACGTCTGCGCCTACCTTTGCGGTGAAAGCTGTGTAGGCTGGTTCATTCCGTTTGCCGCGGAAGGGCGGTGGCGCAAGGTAGGGGCTGTCTGTTTCGACCAATACGCGGTCGATGGGGGCTGCTGCGAAGATATCGCGCACCTCTTGGGATTTTGGGAAGGTCGCAATGCCGGACATGGATAGGTAGAAGTCTAGGTCGAGGGCAGCCTTGGCCAAATCAGCCCCTGAACAGAAGCAATGCATGACGCAGGAATAGGGGGCGTTATTGTACTCAGCCGTCAGCATATCCGCCATGTCTTCGTCTGCGGAACGGGCGTGGATCACTAAGGGAAGCTTGGACCGTTGAGCCGCTTCAATATGGATCAGCAGGCTTTCTTTCTGAACGGCCTTACTTTCCTCAGTATAGAAGTAATCCAGTCCTGTTTCCCCAATCGCCACGAATTTCGGGTGATCGGTCAGGGCCAGCAGATCGTCGACAGATACCATGGGTTCCGCAACCACACTCATCGGGTGGGTACCCGCGGCGTAGAAGACATTGTCGTACGTTTCCGCAATCGCGCGAACATTGGGTTCTTCGCGCAGTTTGGTACAGATCGTCACCATACGGTGCACGCCCGCGTCTGCGGCGGCTTGTACGATTTCATCACGCTGACCGTCAAAGTCCGCAAAGTCGAGGTGGCAGTGGCTGTCGGTAATCTTGGGGGCGATATCGGTCATGGTATTGGTCACGGGGGATCCTAGCGAAGGGTGCGGCTGGCGGTGTCTTCGAACTTGAATGCGGTATCCAAGATCATCGCCACGGGGTCAAGGTTGACCGCTATTCCTTCGCGCAGTGCTGCCCCTGCTTGTTGTTGCAGGTTTGCCCAAATGCGGGCGGTCTGCAGGGCAGGGTTCAGACGAGCGAACAGTTCACGTTCGCCGCTGCAGACTTGGATATCGTCGGCCAGAACGGATGACCGCGCCAGTCGGGACAGAAACATATCCAGCATTGCGGCAAAGCGGTCCATGCCCCCTTCGTTGCCCCGCGCTGAAGATTGCTCTGCCAGTCGCATCACGGCGCCACGGTCCAAGGATGGGGCTTTGCTGAACACATCGATCAGTGCGGTATAGACATCCAAGCCGCCTTGGGCAGATAGATTGATTGCTGTGCCGACAGATCCTTGGGCAAGAACTTGCAAGCCAGCCTCGAACGCTTGGCCTTGCATGGCTTGGGCGTAGGCTGCTTGCATATCTTCGGTCGGTAAAGGCGACAATGGCAACACGCGACAGCGGGATCGGATCGTGGGCAACACAGCACCGGGGCGGTGGGTGATTAGAAACATGATCGCCCCAGCGGGCGGTTCTTCCAGCATCTTCAGCAACGCGTTGGCAGCTTGGGTGTTCAGTTCATCCACTGAATCCACAATCACCACACGCTTGCCATTGCCGCCTGCTGACATGGAAAAGAAATTCCGCAGCTTGCGTACTTCGTCAACTGTGATGACTTGGGATAACTTGTTCCCATCCTTGTTCGGCCCGCGTCGTAGTACAAACAGGCCGGGTTCAGATCCCGCACGGATGCGTTGGTTGATTGGGTGGTCATAAGGCAGGTCGAGTTGTTCCAGCGCTGCAGGCGCATCGCCAAAGAACCCACCGCCTTCATCTGCCGGTTTCGCAAGGATTGCTGCTGCGGCTTTATACGCCAGTGTTGCTTTGCCAATCCCCTCAGGACCTGTAACCATCCACGCATGGTGGAACTTGCCAGAATTCAAGGATTGCAACACGTCTTCCACAGCCGCAGTGTGCCCAAACACCTGCATGGCATCGCGTGGGTGGGGGGCGTCGGGCAGGCGGTCTGGGTCTGGCAGTTCAAGCATGATCAAGCCTGTTTTCAACTGCGGCCCAAACGTCCTTCGCTATGGCGTTTACGGATTGGCTTGCGTCAATCATCACACAGCGATCTGGAAAATCCGCAACCAGGTCCTTGAAACCAGCGCGTAGGGTCTGCTGGAATGGCAGGCCAAAATCCTCAAACCTGTCTTCGCCGCTGTTGCGTGCCAAACCACGTTCCAAGGCCACTGTAGGGTCCATGTCGAACACCAATGTTAGGTCTGGTTCCACGCCGATCATTGTTTGATGCACATTGTCCACCAACCCGCGCAAATCACCACGGGTGGCCCCTTGGTATACACGTGTACTGTCTGCAAAGCGGTCTGTGATGACCGTTTGACCATTATCCAACGCTGGCCAGATCAGTTTTTCCAGATGATCACGGCGGGCGGCGCTAAACAGCAGGATCTCAGTCTCGGCACTCCACTTATCTGTGTCACCGGACAAAAGAAGGGCACGAATATCCTCGGCCCCTTTCGACCCGCCAGGTTCGCGGGTCAACACAGCCTTATGGCCGGCCCGTTCAAGGTTGGCCAAAAGCAAACGGGACTGGGTTGATTTCCCAGACCCGTCGATACCTTCCAATGAGATGAACAGGCCTGTGCCTGTTCGTGAATCCGTCATCACATCGCGCCGTTTATTTTGCCGGACAGCTGAGTCGCCAGAACCTTGGCCGCTGTACGCATACGGGGCATGAATCCACCATGGACCACATCATGTGCAGCCACCAACGGCAGGCGCGATTCAGGCAGGCCGGGGGCTGTGATCACCAACTCGGCCACTTGATCGCCAGCCGTTATAGGCGCCTGTAAGGGACCGTTATATTCCAGATGGCTGGTCATCTTATCGATGCCGGTTGTGGGTACCAAGATTTGCGGATCACCCGCCATGGTCAACCCAACTGTCTTTGAACTGCCCATCCATACATTCGCCTGTGCAAACACCGTGCCGGGTGCGCCAAGGGATTTCGCTTCGAACTGACGGAAGGCCCAATTCACAATACGTTCGGATTCTTCGGCACGGGCTTTGTTGCTGTCCAGACCTGTCAGCACAAAGATGATCCGCCGTTCGCCCTGTTTTGCGGACCCTACAAGACCATATCCTGCCTCCTGCGTGTGACCTGTTTTCAAACCGTCCGCGCCAACGCCCAATCCCAGCAACGGGTTGCGATTGCGGGTATTGGATGGGGCACGACCGTCGAACTGAAACTCTTTTTCAGCGAAAAGGGCGTAATAAGCAGGAAATTCTTTGATCAGGGTATCCGCCAAAATGGCCAGATCCTGCATCGACATGCGTTGGTCGGGATGTGGCCAGCCGTTTGAATTTCCGAAGGTCGAATTGTTCATCCCCAACTGCCGTGCACGGTCGGTCATCATACGGGCAAAGCCTGCTTCGGTTCCGTCCACCGACAGCGCCTCGGCCAAGACTGCACAGGCATCATTGCCGGACAGAACGATGATGCCACGCACCAGGTCTTCGACACTGACACGGTCTGTTGTGTCCAGAAACATCGTCGACCCGCCATAGTTCATGGCGTGTTGAGACACGGGTAATTTTTCGGTCCATTGCAGGCGCCCATCGCGCAACGCTTCAAACGCCATAAGCAGGGTCATCAGCTTGGACATCGACGCAGGGGGCAGCGATTGCTGGGCGTTCTTGTTTAACAGAACTGTGCCTGTTGTTTGATCCAGAACATATGCTGCGGTCGCCCTGGTTTCAAACGCACCCGCAATTGTCGCGGAAACTGTCAGAACACCCGCAACACACAGTCCAAAAAAAGATCGTCGTGCCATAACACCCCCCAAAGTGATCAGCCTTTCACAGCATATGCATCAGAAAAGCCCTGTGCCTTCACCCGGGTCAAGAGGTCGTCGCGTGATTGGTCAGAATTCGCCGGTCCAGCTACGACTTTCCACAGTGTTTTGTCCCCTGCAGTAAAGCGTTTGACGGATGCGGCAATCCCAGCGCTGTTCAAACGTCCTGCCGTTTCATTGGCATTGGATTGAACTGAAAAGATTGCGACCTGAATGAACGGTTTGGATGGGGCTGATGCCGATGGAACGGCAGCAGGCGCAGGTGTTTCAATAGCGATTGTTTCAACGCCCAACGGCGCAGGGCTGGCAGATGGCGCGGGGGCTGCATTCGCAGGTACATCCTTGCTGCGCAGGGCTGTCACATTCAGCACCTGCGGTTGACCTGCAATCAACCCGATGGCTGCCGCCGCGTCTGAGCTGACTTGCAACGCAGGCCCAGGCAGATCGCCTTCTTTGCGGAACAATGCACCAACAACGAATTTCCCGTTTGCTGGATTGCGAATAATGACCCGTTCCGGGTCGCGTGCAGTTGGATGTGCTACCCAAATACCGCCCAATGATGGGCGCCCGTCCCAAAGACCTTTTTCCGTGACCTGAAACGCCTCGGGCGCTTCCACATCACGGGCCACAACTTCGGTCGATGCGGATGGGGTCACGCGCGTGGACGGTGCTAAAAATTCCGGTGTGTCGCCCAAAGTACATGCCCCAAGGGTCAGAATTAAGGACGTCACGATTGTTGCCTGAAGCGGGGCCGTTGCCATGCTAAGCCTCTTTCTATGTTCACTGCTGCTTGCGGTTTTGTACCGCTTTTGTGGAATGATATCGGTTTCGCTGTGATCTGGAAAGCCTTTCGTTTGATGCAACTGGTCTTTCGGCGTTTATCGGGTCTTGCGTCCTGAGTTTCAGGCGGCTAACAGATGATTAACGGAAGCTTGGCAGAGTGGTCGAATGCACCGGTCTTGAAAACCGACGAGGGTGAAAGTCCTCCCAGGGTTCGAATCCCTGAGCCTCCGCCACTAACTCTCCCAAAAACCAAACGTCCCGATAGTCGCGCGAATTCTTCCGTCAATTCCGTGCGTTACGGTTTGTTCATCTATCTGTAGATGGATTATCCTCCCTGTTTTCCTGTTAATCTCCAGTTTGTCTCTGTTCGTGATATTTCGCGGTTCGTATTTTTGCGTGCGGTGTTGGATATGTGGCTGGCCGCAATCCCCAAAGTTCCGATTTACCTTTTTACAGGGAATTAACAGGGAAATTTGTAAGATTTTCACCTGCTTACGATTGGATCGAACAGAATGACCCGCGTTATGCTTTGATTTTTCGGGTGAAACCTATGAATTCCCTGCTTCAGATCGAGTAGGGAATTTTACAATTTGTGCTGGGAATGCGGCGTTGGTTTGCAGGGAAATGGCTTTGATTTTCAGGGAACGCGTGTTGAGAGCTTTACGTAAAACCGAAGCGTTTTTCCTGTTCTGTCCAGTCCAACGGTATCGTGGATTTGACCAATCGGTCAGTCGTGAGTTCGGGTGGCTGGTTCCCTTGGACAATAGCTTTTTGAATTCTCGGTGAAAGCATTGCCAGCGGCATCCGTGTTCTGACGAAAGCAGGGGATTTCCCAATTTCGCCCGCGATGTCTTTGATGCTTTTACCATTCTTAAGATCTGTAAGCCAAAGGTGGGTTCGGGCGAGAGCTTTGATGAGTGTTGCATCAGGCTCTGCAGCATTCCCCCCAACGATCAATTTGTGTTCTACACCGCGTTTGCGAAGGTGAAGGTTTGCGTGGATTTGCCCAGCCTGTCCGCGTCCAAGCTCAGTGTAACATGGTCAGGGTGCAGATCAACACGGTGGATAAGTTGAAAGCATTCAGTGTCAGACAGTGCAGCGATCTTTGTTGTAATTGCTTCGTTTTGTTGCAGTTCACTGATTGTATTTGATGGTCCCAGAAGTGCTGCAGGTAATTGTGTGCGCACAAGGTCGGCAACCGCCAATTCAATCCTCTTGGCAGGCAGTCGCCAGCCCGTCGGATCTTTGGAACGGATCAACCTGTTCGAAATATAGTACCTGTGAATGACGGTCTGGGGTGTGCCGGAACCAGCGGCTTTGGTTTTCTTCTTACTGTGACTGGGGGTGAGATGGTCGCCTGTTTCATCGAACAATTTGCCGATTAGTGGTGACTGGTGCGTGTGTTCAACGTGTTTGCCGCGTCTTTTCTGACTGGCACCCTGCAACTGTTCTTGAATGCGTTGCCATTGTTCCAGCGGGATAATCGCATCGTGCTGCCCGTCGTAAGTTTTGTCTTTGTGTGGAATTTTACCGGCATAGAGGACGTTGACGAGCAGCTTATGAATTGCCCCGTGAGAAAGAATTGATCCCTTGCGTCGGTTTCTGGATTTGCTTCGCAACCCACGGGCTTTGGCAGTTTGCGCGACTATCGTGAGGTTGCCTGCCTGTTCGTACAGATCAAATACTGCTTGGACAGTTGCCGCCTCGGTTATGTTGGCAACAAGGCCGCGTTTGGTGTCGCCGATCGACAGCTTTGTGGTGGACATAACAATAACCGATGTGAAAATTCACACCTTCCATTTCGACGACGAGAACGGGCAATGCAACGGTTTCGAAATCGCGCAACGCTTCAGAAGTTCACCAGCGTTCACAGCCAAATTTACAACCACTTCAATCACCAACGCCACTTAGAAAACAGGCAGGTTTACAAAACGAAACGAGAAGCCGCGCTCACTGCGTGGTTCCAACTTTGTGCGTGAAGTGATGTTTGGAGTTCAACTTTAGAGACGAGTTAGAATTCGTCGGACAGCACCGTTTAGGAAACTAGGGGCACCTCAAACCACTTCAGATAGCATTGTTATGAAGCTGTCGTACAGGTTGATATTGTTTTAACATTTCGGAAGCGCCGACGTTGCTCAGTTCAGCGTAGATTTGTTTGAGCGGTCGTTGGATTTCCAGCGCTATGTCTTGTGGAAAGATTGCCCGTTGCGCCAAGATGTTTGCTACGGTTTGCTTCGGATCAGGCATGTGACATTTGCGCAAGACTTTGGCCATCGGATCGTCGCATTCTGATACATTTGAAGTGTACTTGATCCACGCGGCCACAGCGAGCAAAAGGGCGCTGACATCCCCGTTTCTGTCCAACTGATCGCGGATCGTCCCAAGAAATCGCTGGGGTAATTTTTGACTGCCATCCATCCCGATCTGGGACAGTTGATGTTGGATGCCAGTGTTGGCAAACCTGATCAGGAGTGCAGCTGTATATTCTTTTAAGTCAGTATCTGGGGGGGCAGTCAGCGTCGGGATAATCTCATTTTCCCAAAGATGAGTAAGGTATGTGGCTAAGGTTGGATCAGCGACGGCATCCGCAACGGCTTTGAAACCTGACAGTAGTCCCAGATAAGCAATGGCTGAGTGCGCGCCGTTCAGCGTCCGCAGTTTCATATTCTCAAACGGTTCAATGTTGCGTGTGATCTGGACACCTGCGGTTTCAAAGTCCGGGCGGGATTCGGTGAAATCATCGGTGATGACCCACTGTTTGAATGGCTCATGTAAGACTGGTGCAGCATCGGGTTTGCCCGATATCGTAGCAATTTTGATCACATCTTCTGGTGTCGTCGCGGGCACAATGCGATCTACCATGGACGTAGGAAAGGCACCTTCGATTGTGATCCATTCCGCCAACGCAGGATCGATCAGTCTGGCAAGATCAATTGTAATTTTGCGAATCAATGCCCCGTTGTCCGGCAGGTTATCGCAAGACATAACCGTAAACGGATGTAATCCTTTCGCACGCCGTGCTTGCAGGCCACGTACAACAAAGCCCGGTGCAGATTGTGGTAAAGGGTTCTCGATGTCTGCTTGAATTACTGGATGATCTAGATTCAACGCGCCTGTTGCCGGATCATGGCAATAGCCTTTTTCTGTGACCGTCAGGCTGACGATTGAAACTGCGGGATCAGCCATGGCGGCAATAACTGCAACGGGATCTTCTGGTGCCACCAACACCCTGCGCACCACGTCAATTTCACGTAATTCCACCCCGTCTGGTGTCAATGCCGCAGCCGTATAGCGATAGTCGCGAGCCTGTAGCGCATCGCGCACAGCTGGGGACCGCAAGCTGATGCCAAGAACGCCCCATCCGCCAATGTCCTGCAAATAGGTACAAGCATGGGCGCGGAAGAACGCGCCCAGCCCAAGGTGGACAATACGGACAAGGGGGCGTTGGTCTGTCAAAGGATCACCGCAAATCGCCCATTGAAACCATATCCATGTCAGCGAAGTCGACGTTGTCGCCTGCCATGGCCCAGCAGAAGGTATAGGATGCTGTACCTGCACCACAGTGGATGGACCAAGGTGGCGAAATCACCACTTCTTCGTTCGCAATCACAAGGTGGCGCGTTTCATCAGGGGCACCCATAAAGTGGAAGACCCGCGCATCTTCTGGTACGTCGAAATACAGATATGCTTCCATCCGGCGGTCATGGATGTGGGCAGGCATCGTGTTCCACAGCGACCCCGGTGCGAATTGCGTGTACCCCATCAGCAACTGGCAAGTCTCACAGACCTCTGGGTGTAGGAACTGAATGATCACACGTTCATTTGCCGTATCTCGACTTCCCAATTCAACGCGGCGTGCGTCGGATAGCTTGATCAGCTTTGTCGGGCACGTGCGGTGCGCGGGTGAGGATGTGATGTAATATCGGCCTTTGCCTGCAAAGGTCACAGCGCCACCACCCATCCCGATGTACAGCAGTTCACCGTTTTCAAGCGTATGGGTGTCCCCATCCACTTCGACCGTACCTGTTTCCCCGATGTTCAAAATGCCCATTTCTCGGCGGTCCAGAAAACCGGGCGTTCCAGTCTCATCCATGTGATCCAAGGTCACAGACCCACTTCCCGGCACAGCAGATCCGACGATCATGCGATCGTAATGGGTATAGACCAGATTGATCTCACCTTCCGCAAACAGACCGTCTTTGTGAAAATGGTCCCGCAAGGCAGTAGTGTCCATTGTCTTGGCATAGGCAGGATCGATGGCGTAACGGGTTTCGGTTTTTAGCGTCATAGGGGTGTCCTTAATGAATGAGTATCAGAGTTTGTAGGCTTGCTTTGCCAAGCGATATGTTAGGTCATGGGCAACCTCGGTTGCGTCCGTACGCCCCAAACGACCAGTCGCGACCAATGTGGCAAGGTATGCACAATCGACGCGCCGTGCCACGTCGTGACGGGCGGGGATTGAACAAAACGCACGGGTGTCATCATTGAAGCCGACGGTGTTGTAAAAGCCTGCAGTTTCTGTGGTTGCTTCGCGAAACCGGCGCATGCCTTCAGGACTGTCGAAAAACCA
>JBMZCY010000048.1:0-12332 GCA_049613825.1 Planktomarina sp. | reverse complement strand
CTCTCACTCCGAACCGTATAATTGAGCTTTCTTGGAATGGCAGTGAGCGGGAGCGGGTTGTCGAAATCCCTAAATCGCTAGCGAGGATCGCCAACGGCATTCGAGCATCACAAGCAGATCGATATGTTTATGCAAGCTGCAATGACTTCGGAATTTCTAAGCTATCACAGAAATGGTTGTCAGTACCGCAAGCGCCTATGATGAGAACCAATCGATTAGCTCCCAAAATCGCAGTGAAGCGGAAACTATAAAATTATGACTTGTTGAAGCATGTGATGTTTTTGAAAAGCACTTTGATGTTGAGAAACTGAGGTCGGATAGCAAGGGAGGCCAAGCATCTGTTACCCCAAGTGTTACCCTAGAGAGATATTCATTTTTTGTGATATCTTAATACAACGCAAACTATCTGAAACAAAAGAGATAATTGGCTCCGGCGGTAGGGATCGAACCTACGACCAATTGATTAACAGTCAACTGCTCTACCGCTGAGCTACGCCGGAATACCTGTGCCTGCTATAGCCATAGGTTTTGGGGACGTCCAGCGTGAATTCAGGGTTTTTTGCGAAAAATTTGATTTGGGGAAATCACGCCGATGGGGGCGACCAGATCGCGCGCGGTCAAGTCTATCAGATGTGCCAAAACGTTGCGGGCCGCCGCAGGCAACAGGGATGGATCGATGTCTGTGTAGATGGCGGTAGCCAGATCGGATGCTGTTGCGGGGCCTGCTGTTAAGGCATCTAAAACCTGCTGTTCGCGCGCCTGTCTGTGGGTTGCCAGTTCCAACGCGCGGGCGGGGCCATTGGTCACGATATCGCCATGGCCCGGTAGGTAGGTGTGCTGCGGCAATGCGGCGACCGCCCCGCACGATGCGATGAACTGCGACACGCTGCCTTCGGGCGGTGATACAAGGCTGGTGGACCAACCCATGACCAGATCACCGGAAAATAACAAGTTCCCCATCGCGAAACACAGGTGGTTCGGGAAATGCCCAGGGGTCCAATGGGCCGTCAGGGATGTGGTGCCGAATTGTAGGGTTTGCCCGTCTTTAATACAGATGTCAGGTTCAAACGTGGTATCCGTGCCATTCCCTTCGACAAATGCTGCACCCAGATCGGGCATGTTTTCGCGGCCCGACCAACTGTCGCCATAGGCCATGACAGGCACGCCTGTTGCGGCTTTTAGACGGGGCACCAAGGCAGAATGGTCGATGTGGGAATGGGTCAACAGGATCGCTGTAATATTTGGGGCAGCCTCCAGAATGGCATCCAGATGGCTGTCACTGTCAGGACCCGGATCGATGACAACCTGTTGGCAGGTTCCGACCACATACGTGTTGGTGCCGCGAAAGGTCAGGGGACCGGGATTTGGTGCTTCGATTCGCACGACATCGGGGAAAATACGTTCAGCCATTCCAAACCATACCCCCGGGCGTTAGGGTCATGCTATGGCAAAGCTGATCTTGAAACGATTTCTTCCCAATACGCTATACGGGCGTGCTGCTGTAATTCTGTTGCTGCCCATGTTGACGCTGCAATTGGCGGTGACAGTGATCTTTGTGCAGCGGCATTTTGAGGATGTGACTGTGCAGATGACACAAAACGTCACCTCGGAAATCCGATTTGTGTTGGATGAACTGGAAACAAGATCGATCACGGCTGTGGCACTGGATGATGCCCTGCGCTTAGGCCTGTCGTTGACGATAGCCACTGCGAACGTCAGCGATGATGGACGCGTGTGGTACGATATTTCAGGACGCACAGTTATTGCTACGCTTTACGACGACCTGCCGAGTGTTTTGAACGTGGACCTTTCAAACCTGCGTCACGTGGCGTTGCAGATGGGCAGTGCGAAAGGCCCCGTCGCGATCCAATTCGCGCGGCAACGGGTGTCAGCGTCGAACCCGCATCAGTTGATTGTTCTGATGATGCTGACTGGGCTGTTCATGACCGTTCTGGCGTATTTCTTTTTGCGCAAACAACTGCGTCCGATCAAGCAACTGGCCGATGCTGCAAGTGCGTTTGGTCGCGGGCAGGTCGTACCGTTGAACCTGCGCGGCGCGGTCGAGGTGCGGGCGGCCAGTCAATCGTTTCTTGATATGCGCGACCGGATCGAACGTCAGATTGAACAGCGCACAATGATGCTGTCAGGGGTTAGCCACGATCTGCGCACCCCGCTGACACGGATGCAACTGGCGTTGGAAATGGTGGATGGCGCAGAAGATTGGGGTCTGAAACAAGACGTAACAGATATGACCGCCATGTTGGATGGATATCTGACCTATGCCCGTGATGCCGCGTCCGAAGCATATGATGATGTAGATGTGTTGGCACGGATGACAGATATGTGTGACCGCAGCGGCCCGAATGTGACGCTAGACCATTCCGGTACCCCGCGCATCATTCCTTTACGGCCAACCCTTGCCCTTCGCGCAGCCAGCAATCTGGTTAGTAATGGCCTAAAGTATGGTGCCCATGTCCGCGTCCATATCGCCTTCCGTCCGAAGGTTCTGACAATCACCGTCGAAGATGACGGGCCGGGTATCCCTACGGGCAAACGCGATGCGGCGCTGCGTCCGTTTGTGCGTTTGGAAGGCGGGCGTAATCAGAACAAATCCGGTGTAGGGTTGGGCCTTGCGATCACCAATGACGCCGTGCGATCACACGGTGGCACCTTCACGTTGGGTAACAGTGACATGGGTGGGTTGAAGGCCACAATTATGCTGCCAGTTGCACGGGCTGTATAGTATAGGGGATGTGGGTGGTAGGCCCGGTAGGACTTGAACCTACGACCAAAGCGTTATGAGCGCTCTGCTCTAACCAACTGAGCTACAGGCCCCCTAACGCCGTCCTATCATTTATGGATAACGCGTCAAGCGCCGTTAGCGTGGACAAGTGGGTCTGCCCTTGTTAGCAGGCGCAGAAAGTTTGCTGCTGTCAAAGGATGCCGCCATGACCGATACTTCCAAAAGCCAGAAAAAGAATGGAATGACTTACGCTGATGCGGGTGTCGATATTGATGCAGGCAACGCGTTGGTCGACCGGATCAAACCTGCAGCAAAACGGACCGTGCGCCCGGGTGTGATGGCGGGTCTTGGTGGGTTTGGCGGTTTGTTTGATCTGAAAGGTGCGGGTTATAATGACCCGATCTTGGTTGCTGCAACCGATGGCGTCGGCACCAAGTTGCGGATCGCGATTGATACTGGGCATGTGGATGGCGTCGGCATTGATCTGGTTGCCATGTGCGTGAACGATCTGGTGTGTCAGGGGGCCGAACCGCTGTTCTTTCTTGATTACTTTGCGACCGGAAAGCTGGAGCTGGAGCAAGCGACGCGTATTATTGAAGGCATTGCAAAGGGTTGTGAGGATTCCGGCTGTGCGTTGATCGGTGGTGAAACCGCTGAAATGCCAGGCATGTATCCCGAAGGTGATTTCGATCTGGCTGGTTTCAGCGTTGGTGCGATGGAACGTGGCGCTGAATTGCCATGCGATGTTGCGGCGGGTGATGTACTGTTGGGGCTGGCCTCGAACGGCGTGCATTCCAACGGCTATTCCCTTGTGCGCCGTATTGTTGAAGCTTCCGGCCTGACATGGGCCGACGATTGTCCTTGGGAAGAAGGAACCGTGGGGCAGGCTTTGCTGGCCCCGACAACCTTATACGTCAAAGGTGCGGTTGCCGCGATCAAAGCAGGTGCGGCCCACGGGTTCGCCCATATCACTGGCGGTGGCTTGACCGAAAACCTACCGCGCGTGATGCCCGAAGGGCTGGGTGCACAGGTTGATTTGGACGCTTGGGACCTGTTGCCCGTATTTAAATGGCTGGGCCAGCAAGGCGGCATGGATCAAGCAGAAATGTTGAAGACGTTTAACTGCGGCATTGGCATGATTGCTGTGGTGCCTGCGGATAAAGTAGATACCGCCACTGCAATCTTTGCCGAGGCAGGCCACACCGTCGCCAACCTTGGCACAGTCGTCGAAGGTGAAGGCGTCGCCTATACCGGATCGCTGCTGTGACACGCGTTGCCATTCTGATTTCCGGTGGCGGGTCCAACATGGTCTCGCTTCTGGATGGAATGGCAGATGGATTGGGCGAGCCGTGTTTGGTTCTGGCGAATATCCCAAGCGCGGGTGGTTTGGCAAAGGCCGACGCGCGGGGTGTTCCAACAGCCTGCGTAGATCATAAACAATTCGACGGCCGCGAAGCATTCGAAGACGCATTGCACGAACAGCTGCTGAAATCCGGCGCGCAGGTTGTCTGCCTTGCGGGTTTCATGCGTATCCTGACCGCATCCTTTATCGCCAAATGGCAGGGTCGGATGCTGAACATTCACCCGTCGTTGCTGCCGAAATACAAAGGCCTGAGCACCCATCAACGTGCGTTGGACGCTGGTGATATCGAAGCAGGGTGTTCCGTCCATATGGTTACCCCTGAATTGGATGATGGCCCTATCTTGGGACAGGCATCCGTGCCGATCAAAGCGGGGGATACGGCCCAAACACTCGCCCAGCGTGTGCTGGTGCAAGAACATTTGTTGTATCCCCGCGTTTTAGGTGAATTTTTGAGCACGCAGGCCTAGTCTACGGGTTCCCTAAATGTCGCACCCACTTTAGGATTGGTCAATTCTTATGGGCAAGGGACCGAACATGCGCACGATTACAAAGACTGCTGATCTTGCCGAATTCTGTACCCGCGCTGCTGAATATCCTTTTGTGACGGTTGATACGGAATTCCTGCGGGAACGGACGTATTATTCCAAACTGTGTCTGGTGCAGGTCGCATTCGAAGGGGATGGCAAAACCGATGCGGTCTTGATTGATCCGCTTTCTGATGGCATTGACCTGTCCCCGCTTCATGACCTGTTCCGCGACACATCCGTGGTCAAAGTGTTCCACGCCGCCCGTCAGGATCTGGAAATTTTCTGGCACGAAGGTGCAGTGTTTCCTGATCCACTGTTCGACACTCAGGTCGCCGCGATGGTCTGCGGTTTTGGTGAACAGGTGGGGTACGAGACTTTGGTGCGTAAAATTACCAAGGAACAGCTGGATAAATCATCCCGCTTTACCGATTGGTCTCGCCGCCCGCTGACCGATGCGCAAAAAACGTATGCCATCGGGGATGTGACCCATCTGCGCGACATCTATAAGTTCCTGAAAACTGAACTGGAACGCACCAAGCGCCAGCCGTGGGTTGAAGAAGAACTGGAAGTTCTGACCACCCCCGCAACGTATGAGATTGAGGCGGAAAATGCGTGGAAACGTGTAAAGACCCGCACCACATCGGGCCGTTTCCTTGCCAATCTTAAGGAGCTGGCTGGGTTCCGCGAAGATCACGCTAAAACGCGCAATGTGCCGCGCAATCGTGTGTTCAAGGATGATGCGTTGGTGGAACTGGCGTCTACCAAACCCAAAACCATGGAAGATCTTGGTAAATCCCGCTTGCTGCTGCGCGAAGCGCGCAAGGGCGATATTGCGCAAGGAATTTTGGATGCTGTGGCACGGGCTGCGGAATACAAGCATGAAGAAATGCCTGTGTCATCTTCGCCCAAAGATCAGCTGCAAGTGAACCCGGCGTTGGCCGACTTGCTGCGGGTTTTGGTGAAAGCGAAATCTGATGAATTCAACGTAGCGCAAAAACTGCTGGCCACAACCGGCGAATTGGACGCAATTGCGGGCGGTATCCGTGATCTGCCATCGCTGAAAGGCTGGCGGGCCGAGGTGTTTGGTAATGATGCCCTGCGCCTGTGCGACGGTAAGGTCGCCATGGCCGTACGTGGCCAAAAGGTAAAACTGGTCGACCTTTAGTTTTGTCGCGTGATGTTGCCGTTTGCGCCACGTACCTGAATGGCGCGAATGCCGCGCAAGGTTTTTTCGGATAAGAACTGCGCGACTGTGACCAGTTGTGATCCACCGGCTGCGGCTTGCGCAGGATATTGCACGCGGAATGCCAGTGCCAACGTTGTGCCATTCACGCCTTCATTCACCAGTTGCAGGTTATACGCCCCCGCGCGGGATGTGCGCCCTTGGGCTGTGACCAGAACACCGCCCGATACATCGCGAACTTCGACGGATGCCAGCTGTTCCATCAATTCGCGGCCTTCGACAGTTGTGATCTGCACAGATTTACCTGCGGGAATAATGGACGGAACTTCTGTAATCGCTCCGGCCTTTGCGGGTTCTGCGCCGCCAAACCAGTTGCCGGGGTTCAGGCTGCTGCTGGAAATACTGGAACATCCCGATACAAATGTCAGTGCAACGATAGAAAGAACAAACCTGCGCATAACCGCCCCCAAATCCGCGTTACCACAGTCGTAACGGGCGTCTGCTAAAAAAGAAAGTCTGGACGAAGGGCAGGAGGCGACTTACCTGCACCTTAACCGCAACGGAGTTGAGCCTATGGCGCAAGAAACATTCGAAGAACTGGTCGAAACATTCGAATTTCTGGATGATTGGGAAGACCGCTATCGCCATGTGATCGACATGGGCAAAGCGTTTCCGGATATGGATGATGCACTGAAGGTGCCTGCAACCAAGGTCGACGGCTGCGCGTCACAGGTTTGGTTGCATACCAAAACCGATGGCGGTGTGTTGCATTTCCAAGGGGACAGCGATGCGATGATCGTCAAAGGGTTGATCGCGGTTCTGCATACTCTTTTTGATGGGCTGACTTTGGCGGACGCTAAGGCCGTGGATGTTCCATCAGAAATGGCACGTCTGGGCTTGAACGATCACCTGTCTGCACAGCGATCCAACGGGTTACGTGCAATGGTTGAACGGCTTCAGTCGGTTGCCGCTGCCTGACCCAACGCCACTTCCAAATCGCCATACCCTGTGTGGCGGTGTTCAAATTCCAAGCCCAGTTGGTCCGCCGCCCACTGGGCTTTTTCAATCAATGCGTCGGTGGGTATCTGTGATTGATACACCAGCTTTGTGTAGTGTTCGAAATACATATCCCGCAGTTCAGGATGACGGTCGATGCCAAGGGGCTTGATCACAAATGCATCGAACTGCCGGACCAGAAAATCTGTTAGGTAAAAGCAGGTCATTTCACCATTTTCTGCAAAAGCAGCGTTGCCTTCGAAAAAGCTGTAACAATGTGGCCCTTCGACCATCTGCACACCTTCGGCATCGCACAGGGCTTGCAGCTGTCCACCTGTTCCGCAGTCCGCGTACACCACAAATATCTGATCATACTTCGGTTTGTATTCATCCAACGCAGCTTTCACCGCTGGGGTAATCTTATCCGGTTCATTGTGTAGGATCGCAGGCAGACATTGCAGGTCCAGATGGCTCCACCCGTTCGTCTTTACAACATCCAGAATTTCACGCGCCAAAGCACCACAGGCCAGCAACAGAACCTTGCCATTGCCAGCATCTGAGAACCCGTCGATTGTTAGTGCTTCGTCCGAAATCATATCCTACCCCCAGAACCACAAAACCCCGCGACGTGATGCGCGGGGTTTTGGAAAATTATGTGCAAATTCTTACGCGCCAGCAGCAACTTGGTTGTGCTTGCGGGCCATGAATTCTTTCGCAGTTTCAACGGCCACCGCAGCGTCTCGGCAATAGCCGTCTGCGCCAATGGCTTTGCTGAATTCTTCGTTCAACGGTGCGCCGCCGACCAAGACTGTGTAGTCGTCACGAATGCCTTTTTCGACCATCGTGTCGATCACGACCTTCATGTACGGCATTGTTGTGGTCAGGAGGGCAGACATACCCAAGATGTCCGGCTGTTCGGTTTCCAGCGCTTCCAAGTAAGCTTCAACAGCGTTGTTGATGCCCATGTCGACGACTTCGAAACCTGCGCCTTCCATCATCATGCCGACAAGGTTTTTGCCGATGTCGTGGATGTCGCCTTTAACCGTGCCGATAACCATTTTGCCCACACGTGGTGCGCCTGTTTCCGCCAGCAATGGTTTCAGGATGGCCATGCCGCCCTTCATTGCATTCGCGGCCAACAGCACTTCTGGAACAAACAAGATACCGTCGCGGAAGTCGTTGCCTACGATGGTCATGCCGCCGACCAATGCTTCGGTCAGGACACGGTAGGGTTCCCAGCCGCGGTCGTTCAGAAGGATGTTCACGCCTTCTTCAATTTCTTCTTTCAACCCATCGTACAGGTCGTCAAACATTTGCGCGACCAGATCTTCGGTGTTCAGTTCAGATAGGATGATATCGTCTTCGTCTGACATTTGGCTGCGCCTTTCGTGTCTGTTGTTGTGTACCGTATTGCCTTTGACGTCCCTCAGCTTCTGAAACAATAACGACACTCGGTTCCAGACTACCGACTAAAATTAGGTCGCAATAGGGCGATTTACAATGTTCACTTTTTGTTCTTTAGTGTGAATATGATCCGAATGATTCCAAAATCCGAACTGACCCAATCTATAAAGGGGCGTGGTACCACCGATCAGAGCGTTGGAAGGTTTGAACGATTTCAACGGGTTAGTGTGGATGACGGTTGGACATCTGACGATGATGTGGCACCCGTGCGCACGCAGACAAGGATCGAAAAACCACGAAAGATTATTACTAAAAACACATCACCGGATTTAAGTTTCGATCGTTCCGTCAATCCTTATCGCGGGTGTGAACACGGGTGTATCTATTGTTTTGCCCGCCCGACCCATGCGTTTTTGAATATGTCACCTGGCTTGGATTTTGAGACTCAGTTATTGGCCCGCCCGTCTGCCCCTGATTTGCTGGCGCGTGAGATTTCAAAGAAGGGTTATGAAGTGCGCCCGATTGCATTCGGCACAAATACCGACCCGTACCAACCGATTGAAGCCAAACACCGTATCATGCGCGGCTGTCTGGAAGTGCTGCGTGATTTCAAGCACCCGGTGATGATCACCACCAAGGGGATTCTGGTCGAACGGGACGTGGATATTCTGCGCGAAATGGCTGCTGACGGGTTGGTGCGGGTCGGGATTACGATCACGACGCTGGACCCAAAACTGTCACGTCAGTTGGAACCCCGTGTTCCTGCACCAGCACGGTTGTTGAAAGTGCTAAAGCTGCTGTCAGGGGCAGGAGTGCCGACACGGGTGCTGATGTCGCCCATCATTCCCGGCCTGACCGACCACGAAATCGAGATGGTGTTAGAGGCTGCGGCGATTGCCGGCGCAACCCACGCCACCTTTGCCCTGCTGCGCCTGCCGTTGGAGGTGTCAGTCTTGTTCCAAGACTGGCTTCGCACGCATCACCCGGCCAAGTTTGCCAAGGTCATGTCCCGCGTGCGCGAATCCCACGGCGGGCAGGATTATGATTCCAAATGGGGCAAACGTTTGCATGGCGAAGGCAAGCACGCCGAACTGATCGCGCAAAGGTTTGAATTGGCTTGTGACCGTCTGGGGTTATCCCAAGAACAGGCCCCTTTGCGTAGCGACCTGTTCAAGGTGCCGCCACGGGTGGGGGATCAATTGTCGTTGTTTTAGGCCGAATTCAGCTCTCTGGGCGATGCTCGATATGAGGGGCGATTTTATTGAGTTCAAATACCCAATCGCTGAAATCTTTAACAAGCTCATGTCGGAAGCGGATGCTGCTTTTGGTCGTACTTATATCAATATATAGTTTAATTTCGTCCTGATGACGTTCTACAGCGATAATATCAACGAGCAACCAGGATGAATATACATGTTCTTTGTCCAGGCGATGCGCACCTTTGAACAGGTTGAATGTCATCGTTTCCAAGTCAACGAACGATCCTTCAAAGGCACCTCGCAAAGCGCGATACAACGAATAAAAAGACCAACCCAAAAAAGCTGTTATTAAAATGGTGGCTATTGCAATCTCACCCAAATCGAGCAAGTTACTTTTGTAATCTGTTACAGCTCCGCAACCAAAAAACAGCCCAAAACCACCAAAAACGCACGGTAAGAACATTGCTTCGAAGCTGCATGCCTCATGCCGGTAGTATAGGTGTTTGGTTGGTATCTGTTCCATGCTTGCAGTTCACATGGAACACCAGGTCGCGTCAAATCTACGCTACCCGCTTCCGCCGTCGATTCATCCGTTCACGCTTCGGCCCTGCACCATCCGTACCATCGCTTTCTGACGAAAACCCGCCAAGGGTTTCGGCCACATGATCCAGTGCAGGAACTGCGCCTTTATCATGGCTTTCCAATGCTGCTCGCATCGCCCGCAAGTGGCGCGGTTCAGTTCCACAACAGCCACCAATGATGGTCGCACCGCTGTCCAAAGCCAGTGTCGCATATTCGGCCATCAATTCCGGCGTGCCATCATAGTGAATATGCCCGTTCACATATTTCGGAATACCAGCATTGCCCTTAGCAATCAGCGTAGACGCGGGATCAGCCTTCGCAATCCCTTGCACCGTGCGCAACAGATCGGATGCACCGACTCCGCAATTCGCGCCAAAGGCTAGCGGTTTGTAGTCCAGCTTACGGATCATCTTGGCCATATCAACCGTCGTCACCCCCATCATGGTGCGGCCTGCGGTGTCAAAACTCATCGTACCGCACCATAGTAGGTCGGCCAGTTGAAAGGCCTCGGACGCTGCTTTGAATTCTTCGGGTGATGAAATGGTTTCAACCCACGCCACATCTGCGCCGCCATCCTTTAGACCCTCGGCCTGTTCATGGAACATTTCAACCGCGCGGGTATAGGTGAGGGACCCCATAGGTTCCATAATCTCACCCGTTGGGCCAACCGAACCGGCCACGATGATCGGGCGGTCGCATTTGTCTGCAACATCACGGCCAATTTCAGCAGCAACGCGCGACAATTCATGCACACGCTTTTCCGCGCCATGCAATTTCAGGCGCGATGCATTGGACCCAAACGTGTTGGTCAAAAACAGATCACTGCCCGCATCCACACTGTCCTGATACAGCTTACGGATTTTCGCGGGTTGTTCTACGTTCCACAGTTCTGGCGCGTCACCGGATGACAGCCCCATGTTGAACAGGTTCGTCCCTGTGGCCCCATCCGCCAACAGCCAGTCGCGGGATTGCAGTAGGTCGGATAAGGTGCTGCGCATGGGGAAACCTCGGTATTTGGAGTGCTTGTTTCATCTCACACATCTTATTATGAGTGAAATTCAAATTTATCATTAAGATCATGAGGTTTGTGTGATGCCACGCCTTACCCGCTACGCTTGCCGTTTTGTGCTGGTTGGCCTAAAGCAGCCTCAACTTATCCAAAGGCGCAGAATCCATGGCTCGACGCACCAAGATCTACGAAGGCAAAGCGAAAATTCTGTATGAAGGTCCTGAGCAAGGCACTTTGATTCAGTATTTCAAAGATGATGCGACCGCGTTCAATGCTGAAAAGAAAGATGTGATTGACGGCAAAGGCGTGTTGAACAACCGTCTGTCCGAATATTTCATGACCGGCTTGGCATCCATCGGCATCCCGACACACTTCCTGAAGCGTCTGAACATGCGGGAACAGTTGATCCGGGCGTGCGAAATCGTGCCGTTGGAAATCATCGTGCGCAACTACGCGGCTGGCACCATGGCCAAGCGTTTGGGCATGGAAGAAGGCACAGCCCTGCCGCGTCCCATCGTGGAGTTTTGCTATAAAGACGACAAACTTGGCGATCCATTGGTGGCCGAAGAACATATCATCGCGTTCGGCTGGGCATCCCAGCACGAACTGGACGATATGATTGCGATGGCCCTGCGCGTGAACGACTTTATGTCGGGCGTGATGTACGGCGTTGGGATCAAGCTGGTCGATTTCAAAATCGAAGCAGGCCGCGTCTATGAAAACGACGTGCAACGTTTGATCTTGGCCGATGAAATCAGCCCTGACAGCTGCCGTTTGTGGGACATTGAAACAGGTCGTAAGCTGGACAAAGACGTCTTCCGCCGCGATCTGGGCAATCTTGCCGATGCCTACACCGAAGTCGCGCGGCGTTTGGGCGTTTTGCCTGCGAATGCGACACCGATCACTAAGCCAACTTTGATTAACTAGTGATTGATCTCGTAATTGGATATTATCTTGCCTCGAAGGCCAAATTCGCGCGTACACCTGCAGAACTGCAAGGCGAAAATTTTGCACAATTGTATGCAGGGCAAGACAGAGTTCCCGGATCAAAATCCGGTAATGATCAATTGCGTAAAGAAATAGGTGATGCAGGGTTTGATTTATCAAAACCTATTCGTCTTCAGCATTTTGCTGAACAACGTGTGGACTTAACGCCCACAAAAAGTGAAGAAGTATTGGCTGCCTTAAATGGGTTTGGGTTTAAGCCCGTCGAGGGAACTGAGCCCAAAAGATTAGACTTTGAGCGGACAGACAAAACTACGTCTATGATATTTGATCGGAATACATCTGATCTGAATGACTATCTATACGAACATGGTTGGCGAT
>JBMZCY010000047.1:0-12342 GCA_049613825.1 Planktomarina sp. | reverse complement strand
TTGATGGGCAAAGGTACTGATTTTGTTACGAAATACGACCTGTCCGACATCAAAGTCCTTGGCACAGTTGGTGAACCGATCAATCCAGAAGCATGGAATTGGTACAATGATGTCGTCGGGAAAGGCAAAGCGCCTATCGTGGACACATGGTGGCAGACGGAAACGGGTGGTCACTTGATGACACCGCTGCCAGGTGCAACCGCGACCAAACCAGGGTCCTGCACGCTGCCCTTCTTTGGTGTAAAACCGATAATCCTTGACCCACAATCGGGTGAAGAAATTACAAAAACCGAAGCATCTGGTGTGCTGTGCATCGCGGACAGCTGGCCCGGTCAAATGCGCACCGTTTGGGGCGATCATGATCGCTTTGTCAGTGCGTATTTCAGCGACTACAAAGGGTACTACTTCACAGGCGACGGCTGCCGCCGCGATGCTGATGGGTATTACTGGATCACGGGTCGTGTGGACGACGTGATCAATGTCTCCGGCCACCGCATGGGCACTGCCGAAGTCGAAAGCGCGTTGGTTGCACATCCCAAAGTGGCCGAGGCCGCAGTGGTCGGTTACCCGCACGACATCAAAGGCCAAGGCATCTATTGCTATGTCACTTTGATGGGCGGTGAAGAAGCCACCGATGATCTACGTACGGAACTGCGCAACTGGGTTCGCAAGGAAATTGGGCCGATTGCATCCCCTGACCTGATCCAATGGGCACCTGGTTTGCCTAAGACACGGTCAGGCAAAATCATGCGCCGTATCCTGCGCAAGGTGGCCGAGGATGATTTCGGCGCTTTGGGCGATACCTCAACACTGGCTGATCCTTCGGTGGTCGATGATCTGATCGAAAACCGGATGAACCGCAGCACCTGATTGCAGGTCACAATTTAACGGACAGGCGATCCCTCGGGGTCGCCTTTTTGTTTGCGTAAACAATTCTTCTGACGTTACGTCGCACATGATCTTTCCCTTACCCTTCAGATTGCCTATATGGGTTAAAACAAATCGCCGCTGCGCGAAGACATGAGGGAACCATGGCTAAACAAAAACGCGAAGATGACGTCGCATTCATCACTGCATTGGCAGAATTGCTGACTGCGCAAGACCTGACTGAAATCGAAGTGAACCGTGACTACGGCGAAGATGACAGCCTGACAGTTCGGGTTGCGAAACAACAAACCGTTGTTGCAGCAGCACCAGTGATGACCGCGGCACCAGCCGCAGCAGCAGTAGCACCCGCTGCATCCTCGGCGCCCGCCGCAGCAGCCCCTGCCGAAGACCCCGCAGGTCACCCCGGTGCAGTCACATCCCCGATGGTTGGCACAGTTTACCTACAATCCGAACCGGGCGCGCCTGCGTTCTGCGCCGTTGGCCAGCAGGTCAAAGAGGGCGACACATTGCTAATCATCGAAGCGATGAAAACAATGAACCAAATTCCAGCGACCAAAGCAGGTACCGTCAAACGTATCCTGGTCGAAGATGGCGCAGCCGTTGAATACGGTGCACCATTGGTGATTGTGGAATAATTCATGTTCCAGAAAATCCTTATCGCCAACCGTGGTGAAATCGCCCTTCGCGTGATCCGCGCCGCCCGTGAAATGGGTATTGCAACCGTTGCCGTCCACTCGACTGCTGACAGTGACGCAATGCACGTTCGTATGGCTGACGAAGCCGTCTGCATCGGCCCTGCCCCATCCCCCGAAAGCTACCTGTGTATCCCTGCGATCATCGCTGCGTGTGAAATCACCGGTGCGGACGCGATCCATCCAGGATACGGCTTCCTGTCTGAAAACGCGGGCTTCGTGCAGGCGTTACAAGATCACGGCATCGCCTTCATCGGTCCCACAGCGGATCACATCCGCACGATGGGTGACAAAATCACCGCCAAAGAAACCATGATCAACCTTGGCGTGCCATGCGTGCCGGGATCCGAAGGTGGTGTTCCTGACTTGGACGCAGCCCTAAAAATCGGCGAAGACTTCGGCTATCCGGTCATCATCAAGGCAACTGCTGGCGGCGGCGGCAAAGGCATGAAAGTGGCGCATTCTGCCGAAGAAATGCCAACTGCATTCCGCACCGCACGGTCCGAAGGCAAGGCAAACTTCGGTAATGACGAAGTTTATATCGAAAAATACCTGACCACTCCACGCCATATCGAAATCCAAGTCTTTGGTGACGGCAAAGGCAAAGCAGTGCACCTTGGCGAACGCGACTGTTCCTTACAACGTCGCCACCAAAAAGTGTTTGAGGAAGCCCCCGGCCCCTGCATCACACCCGAAGAGCGCGCCGCAATCGGTAAAGTCTGTTCCGACGCTTGTGCCCGCATCGATTACATCGGCGCAGGTACGATCGAATTCCTGTACGAAAAAGGTGAGTTCTATTTCATCGAAATGAACACCCGCTTGCAGGTAGAACACCCCGTGACCGAAGCCATCTTTGGCGTCGATCTGGTCCGCGAACAAATCCTTGTTGCAGCTGGCTATGATATGTCATTCGGCCAAGAAGATCTAATAATCAACGGTCACGCGATCGAGGTTCGGATCAATGCAGAAACGTTCCCCGCCTTCGCGCCACGTCCGGGTAAAATCAATGCGTTCCACGCCCCCGGTGGTTTGGGTGTGCGCATGGATTCAGCGCTATATGACGGTTATTCGATCCCGCCCTACTATGACAGTTTGATCGGCAAACTGATCGTCCACGCGCCTGACCGCCCTGCGGCCTTGGCGCGTTTGGCACGAGCACTGGATGAGCTGATTATTGACGGGATCGAAACAACGATACCGCTGTTCCACGCCTTGCTGCAGGAACCCGAAGTTCTAAATGGTAATTATACAATTCACTGGTTGGAACATTGGTTGGACACCAAATTCGGGGCCTAAATGGACCAGAACACCCTGACGCCTGACATCATGTTGCAGGCCTATGCTATGGGGATTTTCCCCATGGCAGAACATGCAGATGACCATGACCTGTTCTGGCTGGACCCTGAACGACGCGGCATTATCCCGCTGAATCAGTTCCATATCTCACGATCCCTTGCCAAACGTTTGCGCCGTGAACCATTGCGCGCGGTTTTAAATCGGGATTTTGAAGCATCGTTGATCGCTTGTGCGGATCGTGATGAGACGTGGATCAACCCCAGCCTGCATGATTTGTATATGCAATTACACACCATAGGTGCCGCGCATGCCATTGAAGTCTGGGACGATGATACCTGCCTTGGCGGTGCATTTGGCCTCAGCATTCGCGGGGCCTTTTTCGGCGAAAGCATGTATTCGGCATCCAAGGACGGATCAAAACTGGCCTTGGCGTTTCTAGTCGCTCATCTGGTGAACTGTGGGTTCAAATTATTGGATACTCAGTTTGTTACCGACCATTTGTTAACAATGGGTGCTGCAGAAATTTCGCGCGATGTCTATCATGCAAAATTAAATGCGGCCCTTCAAACTGACGCAGATATTCAGCGCTACGACATGCCATCACGTCAGGATGTTTTACAGCGCAGGACCCAAATATCATAACGCGGATGCTCCAGCGCATTCAGGGCGGGGGATGATGCAACCATCCAGCCGCCAAACCAGTCTTTTTGCAAATCCGGTTCTTGTATAGACAAAAACGCAAAGGCATCACTGGAAATTGCACCGGCAGGATAACGGCATTCTTCGACGATAACCTCAAGCGTACCAAGATTAGCTTTCTGACCGATCAGCAGGTCCACGTCGCCCTGTTCCCCCGTTGTACGATCAAGATATCGCAGCTGGACAGCGCGGGAATTGTAGGCACGTTGCGCCGTTGCCAGCACAGGTGTTGCAATCAGAGCAAGCATTGTCAGTAAGCGGATGATCATTCCCCGCCACCGCCAACAAATTTCATCAACAATGTCAAAAGGCTAACACTGCTTTGGGTATCGGTGAACGCACCACCCGCTTCCAGATTAAACGGCGAACCACCTGGCTGAATTTCAATGAAACTGCCACCCAGCAGGCCTTCTGATGCGATCAGGATCGTGCTATCATCTGGGACTTCAATCCCATTGGCCACGGCCACTTCTGTGTCAGCCAAAAATGTTTGGGCGTTCAGTGACACGTCTGTTACTGTTCCAACCTTCACACCCGCCAAACGCACGTCTGTCCCAACAGACACACCTTCAATCGATCGGAAACTAGCCGTCAAAACATAGGTATCGCCAGATCCCCCGATGCCAGAACGTTGCATCCCAAAGATCGAAAACCCAATGGCGACGATTAGAACCAGTGTTCCAGTGATAAATTCAGCCCATTGTCCACGCATAATTATTCAGGCACCCATGCCTCATAATCCGACTTCAGCGTCGGATTGGACTGCCTAATAGATCCAGAAGGCGCATATGCCATAGCTGTCCCCGTCATGTTTTCCTGATGTGGCTTTTCCCACGTTTTCTTAGTCAAAGGCTTTTTCGTTGGAGGTTGATCCCAAGTATGGTGCAACCAACCATGCCAATCAGGGTTAACACGGGATGCTTCGGCCTCACCGTTGTAAATCACCCAGCGGCGGCTGCTGTCATGGTTTTCGTAGAAGACATTGCCTTCTGCGTCTTCCCCGACTTTGGTACCTTTGCGCCATGTGAACAGTTGCGTGCCCAGCGTTTGGCTGTCCCACCACGTCACTGCGCGAAAAATTGTGTTGAGAATTCCCATTTGCAGACCTCCGGCATCCTTAATCTTTGATATGCAGCAAAGATACGGGGACGTCTAGGGCAAGCAAGGTCCACTGACTATTTTGAGCCAGACTTAGTGACCCGGCACCAACGCAGTCAGTTCAATTTCGATCCGGAAATGTGGCGCAATCAACCCGCATTCGATCATTGTGGCAGCAGGCGGATTGTCACCGAATGCAGCATGCAAAAGGGGCCAACAAGGTTCGAATTCTGCGGCGTCTGGCAGGTAGTAATTTACGCGTACAACATCCTTGAACCCGCACCCGGCTTTTCCCAACGCATCAGATAGGACATTCAAAATGCCTTCACACTGTTTTACAACGTCGGTGGTATCTTCGCCTGTTTGCGGATCAGTTCCACAAACAGTTCCCGCAAGATGGGCAAAGCCGCCAGCAACAACTGTGCGACAATACCCTATCTTTTCTTCAAACGGGCCGCCCGAATGGATGCGTTTGATCATTACGCTGAGGCAGGTTCAGACGATGCAGCTTCGCCGTGGATCATCAACGGTTCAGCATCGGTTTTGACAGCTTCGTCATTCACAACCACTTCAGTCACCGTATCCATCCCAGGCAATTCAAACATTGTGTCCAACAGGATGTCTTCCAAAATAGACCGCAACCCACGCGCACCTGTTTTGCGTTCGATTGCGCGCTTCGCGATGGAACTCAGCGCGTCTTCAGTGAAGTTCAGGTCGACTTCTTCCAACTCAAACAAGCGTTGGTATTGTTTTACCAATGCGTTCTTTGGCTGCGTCAGGATCGTAATCAATGCGTCTTCGTCCAAATCTTCCAACGTCGCAATAACGGGCAAACGGCCTACAAATTCTGGAATCAAGCCAAATTTCAACAAATCTTCAGGCTCTAGCGACTTAAAGGATTCGCCGACAGACTTGCCTTCAGGATCCTTAACCTCGGCGCCAAAGCCGATAGACGACCCTTTGCCCCGTTGTTCAATAATCTTGTCTAGACCTGCAAACGCACCGCCACAAATGAACAGAATGTTTGTTGTATCCACTTGCAGGAATTCCTGCTGTGGATGCTTACGTCCCCCCTGCGGAGGTACGGATGCAACCGTCCCTTCCATAATCTTCAGCAAAGCCTGTTGAACACCTTCGCCCGATACATCGCGGGTGATGGAAGGGTTATCAGATTTACGTGTAATTTTATCAACTTCATCGATATAAACGATACCACGCTGTGCGCGTTCCACGTTGTATTCGGACGCCTGCAACAATTTCAGGATAATATTTTCAACATCTTCACCCACATAACCCGCTTCGGTCAGTGTGGTCGCGTCTGCCATTGTAAATGGAACATCCAGAATACGTGCCAAAGTCTGCGCCAACAGCGTCTTACCACAACCGGTCGGTCCAATCAGCATGATGTTGGACTTCGCCAGTTCAATCCCGTCGCCTGCATGGGCGGCATGGTTCAAACGTTTGTAGTGGTTATGCACCGCAACAGACAAAACCCGCTTCGCCACGGCCTGACCGATTACGTAATCGTCCAGAACTTCACAAATCTCTTTCGGTGTTGGGACACCTTCGGATGATTTCAGGCCCGCAGTTTTCGTTTCTTCGCGAATGATATCCATGCACAACTCAACACATTCATCACAGATGAATACCGTTGGCCCTGCGATCAACTTGCGCACTTCGTGCTGGCTTTTGCCGCAGAAGCTGCAGTAGAGGGTGTTTTTACCGTCACCAGATGTATTATTCGACATTTTGCACCCTTGGGGTTTTGCACATGTGGCCCCATCGCGGGACCACTGGCTGTTACTGCTTCACTCACATTTCGTGAAAGTTTAGGACAAGGTCCCAAGGTTCACAATCGAAAAACTGTTAACGATTACGCCTCATCCGTTTTGGCGCGATTTTCAACGATTTCATCCAGATGCCCCCAGTCTTTGGCTTCTTCTGGTGTCATCCAATTGTCGCGATCCATTGCGGTGCGAACAGTTTCAATATCTTGGCCCGTGTGCTTTTCATACAGTTTGTACATCCGCTCACGCGTTGCTTCGATATGCTTAGATGAAATCAGGATATCTGCTGCCGTGCCTTGCATCCCACCGGATGGTTGGTGGACCATAATTTCAGCATTCGGCAACGCGAACCGCATGCCCTTTTCACCACCAACAGCGATCACAGACCCCATGGATGCCGCAAGGCCACAAACTAAAGTGGACACCTTTGGACGAATGTACTGCATCGTGTCATAAATAGACATACCAGCCACAACCGACCCACCTGGTGAATTAATGTACATGCTGATTTCTTTGCTTGGGTTTTCTGCTTCCAGATGTAGCAACTGCGCCACGATTAGGTGGGACATGCCGTCATGCACGGGACCATTCACGAAAATGATCCGTTCCTTCAACAGGCGCGAGAAAATGTCGTAGGCACGTTCACCGCGGCTGGTCTGTTCGACGACCATGGGAACAAGGTTCATGTAGGTATCAATTGGATCTTTCATCACATCGCCTGCTGTTGTGTTGGCAGAACCATATCTGCCTTTTCCTAAGGGAGTCTTAGTATTGCGTACCAAGATGAACAAGGGCCGGACTTAATGTTGAATTTCTTGCCCAACCATATTTTGGGGCTATCTGCCAGACTGCACCGGTTAAAAGGTCCCGATGCCATTACAACCCCTGTCACGAAAACAATGCCCGGCCCCGACCCACGCAGCAGGTTTGACGCATTTATCCAACTTTCTGCCTAATGCTGGCCGTGACTATGCGCCACAACGCGATTTTGATCGCGCGCTACACGGCCATCCCGATGTGTCGTGTCTTTCCCCGGTTATCCGTCACCGTTTCGTAACCGAAGCCGAGGTGCTGCAGGCAACGTTAGGTCGTTTTTCCCTAACCAGCGCTGAGAAATTCGTGCAGGAGGTTTTCTGACGCACCTATCGGAAGGGCTGGCTGGAATTACGCCCTTCGGTTTGGTTATCATACCGAAGCGGCGTTAAGGAAGCGTTAAACAGGACGGCATGGGGACGCATTTGAAACACAAGGCGGCCAACCATGGGATCGATGTTGTCGCGATGATGCGACCTTATGATGAATTATGCTGGCCGAATGCAACGCATGGATTTTTTCGGTTCAAGGAAAAGATTCCACAGTTAATCAGCATATTTAACGGGGCGGTGAGCCAAGCGCCCACCCTATAGAAACGTGGCCATGCGTTTGGCAATGTCGAACATACGGGCTGAAAAGCCCCATTCATTGTCGTACCAACCGAACATGCGCACCATGTCGCCGCCAACCGCATGGGTTTCAGGTAAGGAAACAATCAGGCTTTCCGTGCGCATTTTCAAATCAGCCGAGACCAACGGGCGATCTGTGACACCAATCACATGCGGCACAGCCTGCCCGATCCACGTGTGCAATGCGTCATTCGATGGCATCCGGTCCAAACGGCATGTCAGATCAATCGCGGAAACACTGGCCGTGGGAACACGTACCGCGCAAGCAGGCACCTTTCCCGCCAGATGCGGAAGCACTTCGGCCACCAAACGACTGGCCGAGGTTGTTGTCGGAACCATCGACAAAGCAGCAGCCCTGTTGCGTTCCAGTGCAGCGCCGCGCGGTGCATCAACAGTGGGTTGACTGCCCGTATAACAATGAATGGTCGTCATATGACCGCCCACCAGACCAAATTCGAGATCAAGCGCATTCAGAAGTGGGGCAAATGCATTGGTCGTACATGATGCATTCGACACGACCTTCTGGCCTGCCAATTGATCTGCATTCGCCCCTTCAACAACTGTAATATCCGCAATAGGGGACGGGCCGGACATAAGCACGGCCTTGGCCCCTGCGCGCAAACCTGCCTCGGCAAAATGACGGTCCTTCGCCTTGCCCGTGCATTCGAAAACGATGTCTATGTCGGAATAGTTCAATACTCCAATATCCTCGGCATGGGTCACCGGAATGGTCTTGCCACCCAGCACCAAGGCACCATCCGTCTGTTCAACAGAAAACCGCGCCATGCCATAAACACTGTCATATTCCATCAAATATGCGCAGTTGTCCAAGGGCGCGATATCATTGATTGCGACCAATTCGAAACTGTCCACACCTGCCATCATCTGACGTGTGATCGCGCGACCGATACGGCCAAAGCCGTTGATTGCAATGCGTAAAGGCTTGGTCATCTCGGCTGACCTCCGGTCGTTTATCTGTGGTTAACTTGAGCAAACCAGATGCGCATCAATAGGGCCAGATTACAGGTGACGTAGCGCCATGATTATTTACTTATGTGCCGCAGAACGTTTGATAAGGACCTGTGCCAGCAGGGGCTGGTCCTTCAAACGCAGCCAAACCATCCTTGTGCGTGTAAGGGGATTTAAGCACCGCCAAAAGATCATCGAACGCCGCCATATCGCCAGCAGCAGCATCGGTAAGGGCTGCTTCAACCAGGTGATTGCGCGGGATATAAATCGGATTCACTGCATCCATTGCATCCGCCACAGCCTCGGATTTCGGAACCCGAGCCATATATCGATCCAGCCAAGACATAACCTCCGCGTCGTTAAACAACGCTTTGAACGCAGCACTATCACCACGCAAAACATGCGCCAAAGCACGAAATATTGATGTAAAATCAATATCTTGACCGTCCATCAAAGTATGCAGATCGTTGACCAATTCCAAGTCACCGTCATCTTGCGCATCACCCAATCCTAATTTGCGGCGCATAAGATCCAGCCATGCCGATTGATAGATGGACGGCCACAGATTCACTTCGTTCGTCAGCTGGCGAATAGCGTCGTCACTGTCTTCAGGGTTGATCAGCTCAATCAATGTTTCGGCAAAGCGGGAGATGTTCCATTGGCCAATCACAGGTTGATTTCCATATGCATATCGCGCGGCATGATCAATGGACGAAAAGACAGCTTTCGGATCGTAAACATCCATGAAGGCACAGGGGCCATAGTCGATTGTTTCGCCCGAAATTGCCACGTTATCAGTGTTCATAACACCGTGAACGAACCCAACAGACACCCAATTGGCAATCAACTGCGCCTGTGCGTCGCGGACCCGTTGGAACAGCTTCAGATACCGACCTTTGACATCAATCAAATCAGGATGATGGCGGGCAATGGTATAATCGGCCAACTGCCGCACTTTGTCCGTATCCTGACGTGCTGCGAAGAACTGGAACGTGCCGACACGCAAGTGGGACGCCGCAACACGGGTTAGCACAGCACCTTTTTCCATCCCGTTGCGATAGATATCCTGCCCTGTCAGCGATGCCGCCAAGGCGCGGGTTGTGGGAATGCCCAGCGCGTGCATGGCTTCGCCCATCAGATATTCCCGCAACACCGGACCCAGCACCGCCTTGCCATCGCCGCTGCGCGAAAACGGAGTGCGGCCTGACCCTTTCAACTGAATGTCTAGACGGCTGCCGTTGGTATCCAACACCTCGCCCAATAACAGCGCACGACCATCGCCCAGCTGGGGCGAGAAATTACCGAACTGGTGACCTGCATAAGCCATGGCCAAAGGTTGCGCCCCATCCGGTGCCGTTGTGCCGGTGAACCACGCCGCAGCATCTGGGCTTGTCAGATCAACTATAACACCTAATTCTGACGCAAGGTCATCGTTCACGCGCAGCACTTCGGGGGCCGAGGCTGTTTCACCTGCCAAAGGCACATAAAACCCATCCATTTGTGCGTGAAATGTATTGTCAAAATCAAAGGCAAGCCGTGCAGTCATTACAGTCATCTTTCACAAAAGGGATGGCGGGGCGATATACGCCCCAACCATTAATTTATTCCGCCGCAGTGGCACGTTTTGGCAGAACCCAATCCGTACGCGGGAAGTGGCAGGTATAGCCTTGCGGGAACCGGTCCAGATAATCCTGATGTTCCGGTTCTGCTACCCAGAAATCACCCGCCGTTTGCACTTCGGTCACAACCTTACCCGGCCAAGTTCCCGATGCATTCACATCGGCAATCGTATTCAAAGCCTCATCCCGCTGCGCATCGGACATATAATAAATCCCCGACCGATAGCTGGTGCCGCGATCATTGCCTTGTCGGTTCATCGTTGTCGGGTCGTGGATTTTGAAGAAGAATTCCAACAACGTCCGGTAGCTGATGATGGCAGGATCAAAATCAATCTCGATCCCTTCGGCGTGGGTGCCGTGGTTGCGGTAAGTGGCGTTTTCAACGTCACCACCCGTATACCCCACGCGGGTGCCTTCGACACCGGGCAGTTTGCGGATCAGATCCTGCATGCCCCAGAAACATCCACCAGCTAAAATTGCTTTCTCTGTCATCGTTTATCCTTCCACTTGGTTCAGGTATGCGCCGTAGCCTTCGCCTTCCATATCTACCTTCGCAATAAACCGCAGGCTGGCCGAATTGATACAGTACCGCAGCCCACCGTCATCCTTTGGCCCATCGGGGAACACGTGCCCCAGATGGCTGTCCCCGTGGGATGATCGTACCTCAGTCCGGATCATGCCGTGGGTGATGTCGCTCAGTTCATTCACATTATCAGTGACGATTGGCTTAGAAAACGCCGGCCAACCACATCCAGAATTAAATTTAGAAGATGATGAAAACAACGGCTCACCTGAAACAATGTCTACATAGAGCCCAGCTTCAAAGTGATCATCGAACTTGCCAGTATACGGGCGTTCAGTCCCATTTTCCTGTGTCACGCGGAATTCTTCGGGGGACAGAGTGGCGATAACGTCGCGGTCTTTTTTATAGGTCATATCTGACCCTCCTTTGTGGCCGTGATAGAAATATGGGTGCGTGTAGGGCGTTTGGCAAATGGCAGTGCCCTATCGTTTCAATGCATCATGATTTAGTGAATGACATTCAGCGGGTTTTCCCACATGCGAAACTAACTAACTGTAACATATGATCTGCTGCGCAGGATACCACCCAATGCCCGATGTGACTAATCTGCAAGACTTCCTTGAAACAGCTTGGCAAACGTTACGCACGGGGATCGCTGACGGCAAATCCCCTGCACGGTATCCGACCTTTGCAACAGTATCCCCCAACGGCCTGCCCGAAGCACGCACAGTCGCCCTACGGCGGGCGTCCCGTTCAGAGGCTTTGGTTGAGGTACATACGGACATTGTCACGCCCAAAATGAAATCCCTGCACGCATTCCCCCATGCGGCGTTACACGTATGGGTGCCACGGTCTGATTTGCAAATTCGGTTAACCACGACTGTGACTATACTGACGGGGGCCGATGTTGACACCCAATGGGGGCAAGTTCCCCCTGCGTCGCGCGTATCATACGGTACAAAGCCCGATCCGGGGCTGCCGATTGCGGGCGCGTTTGACTATGAAAAGCCGCCCGTTCGGGATAGGTTTGCGGTGCTTCGGTGCGCGGTTGATCATATTGATCTAGTGCATCTTGGCGAACAGCACCGACGTGCTGAATATTCACGCCACAATAACTGGCAAGGCACGTGGCTGTCGCCATAAAGTTAGAGGGACAGTATGACATTATTTTCCGCGAATTTGGGGTTCCTTTGGACCGATCTTTCCCTGCCAGATGCCATTCGTCAGGCGAAGAGTCATGGATTTGATGCTGTGGAATGCCACTGGCCGTATGATACCCCAGCCCCTGATGTCGCGCAGGCTTTAACCGAAACTGGCCTTCGCCTACTG
>JBMZCY010000046.1:0-12418 GCA_049613825.1 Planktomarina sp. | reverse complement strand
GGTATCGCGCAGCGTGTCCCATTGCCAAAGGTTATAAATACCTGACACGATAAACGAAAAAATAATCACACCCGTGTAGATGGCAACGGCAGCAACAGATGTTGTGTCCCCGTTTCCTGTTACATGGGCAATCAAAAGGGCACTGGCACTGATCGATGCAACGATGCCTGCAACGTGGACCGCGCCATCAGCGATCAGGCTGGGAAGATCGGAATGATGTTTCATGCCTTAAGACTTAACCACAATAGTTAAGGTTTCCACAGCGACGCGTACGCCGCTTTGGACATTTTTAGATAACTTGGTGTCAATCAGCAGCGGACAGATCACTTGCCATGGACCGCCCATCACGGCCTTCGGTGACTTCGAAATTCACTTTCTGGTCTTCGTTCAGGCCGCGCATTCCTGCGGCTTCCACCGCCGAGATATGCACAAAAATATCGTTTCCGCCGTCTTCGGGTTCAATAAAGCCGAACCCTTTGGTGCCGTTGAACCATTTTACTGTACCGCGTGGCATTGTCGTCTCCTTCACATGTCGCGGGGGGCTGCCCCGTAAGTGACTAACGCCAATTCGACCATATTGGTTGCATAAAAGCTGTTGTCACCTGATCTCAAGTTAGGGCATTTTCATACAAAATAAAGGGGAAGCACATGACGCTATACGGATTGAAGACCTGCGACACCTGTCGCAAGGCGCTTAAGGCATTGGCTGAAAACGGTAATGTGGTTGAATATGTAGATGTTCGTAAGGATGGGGTGCCGGATGATGTTATGACGGCGGCGTTTGCAAAATTTGGGATGGCATTGGTGAATAAATCCTCAACCACTTGGCGGGGATTGAGTGATGAGGCGAAGGCAAGGGACGCTTTGGCCCTGTTGAAATCCAATCCAACGCTGATGAAACGTCCTTTGATTGTTCGGGATGAAACCATGACGTTGGGGTGGAAGGCCGATGTGCAGAAGGCATATATCTGATTGGGCGGGCGCTGCCTGCGCCTAATGTTTGCAAGGGTCCATCCGGCCCCTGCGGGAATGCCTCCGGCGGGAGTTATTTTAGCAATAGAAATGTAGGAATGCGGTAATGTATGGACGGTTTGCCTATGTTTTACCTATGTGTTCCCGCTGGAAGATGCGGTACAGATGTTTGAAGCTTGTGCCTGCCAATGATCTGCCAGCGGTGCCGAACCATAATGTTTACCCGACGGATATGGTGCATGTGGTTGTACCGGGTGATCCTGGACGGCGGTTGGTCCACCGCACTTCAACGCACCTCCCTCACCATAAAAGCAAAACCCCGCCACCCTTCACTCTCACACCTTCCCCAAATCCGCAAACCGTGTCAGACTCCCCCTAAAACGCCGTAGAGCGTTGATGAACCTACGGGCAAAAGGCAGTGAACATGCGCAATCTTTTTCTAATTCTGATCCTCGGATATTTGGCCGCATGTGGGTCATCGCGACAGGCGGCAGCTCCGGTTGTTACCCCTGCTACAATCCCCTTTGCCTCAGGTCCTGTTATGAACGCCTGCGTTGCTGCTGACCGTAGCAACGCATCCCGCCGTCTGTGTGGATGCGTGCAAGCGGTCGCAAACGATAGCCTGACCAGCAGCGATCAATCCCGCGCAGTTGGCTTCTTCCGCGATCCGCAAAAGGCGCAAGATGCCCGTGGCGGAAGTGCATTTTGGACGCGCTACCGGGCCTTCAGCAACCGCGCGGCAAAGGTATGCGCGGCCTCATAATCACCGTTCACATCTGAACGTACGGGTTATCTGCGGTTTGTGATTCCTCAATTTTGATAGATCAGCGCAGCACGCCGCGTCGCGCCATCGTACTGCAATACATAGCAAAAAAGATAATCGTCAGCCCAATTATAACCGAAAAGACCAGCCCAAACATGCCGGTCACGTCCCACCCGCTGGGATCAGAAATAACGTAGGACCAGGTCAGGCAAGGAATATAGGCAGCGATGGAAATCAGGAACACCTTTCCCGCCGCACGTCGTCGTACAAGCATCACAATACATCCCAAAACCGCCGCCCAAATGCTGGTCGCCCAGAACACCGTGAACCACATCGGCCGCGCATCCATCCAAACACGTTGTTCTGGTGTTAGTATCGAAAGATATTCTTCGTTCGCCCTTACGGTCATAACATAATCATAGGCGCCCATGCCGAACCACAGCAGGCCCAGCACGGCCAAAATCCAGAAATGTATCGGTGTTTTCATGTCAACTTTCCCTTTTATATTAGGTTATGTTGGCATGGGATGAACAATCTTCAAAACGAAAAACCCCGCACACAGGCGGGGCATCGTAATCAGATTTGCAAAAAGTTTAGGCTGCTGCCTGTGCCTTTGCGATATCTTTTTTAATTTTCAGCGCTGTTTCGGACAGTTCCAAATCTTTGGCTTTTGCCAAGAACGCGTCCAGACCACCGCGATGATCTACTGTGCGCAATGCAGACGCAGAGATGCGCAATTTGAATGCACGACCCAAAACTTCGGAGTGCAAAGTTTGGTCGTTCAAGTTCGGCAAAAACCGGCGACGTGTGCGGTTTTTTGCGTGAGAAACATTGTTACCAGTCATTGGGCCTTTGCCCGTCAGTTCGCAGCGGCGTGCCATGTGTTTAATCCTTATCAAAATAAAAAGACCCCACATGGAGGCCGTCTTGCTTGCGCTGTATTAGATTCCCCCCCTGCCATGGTCAAGGCCAACATCAATGGCTTTGGATGGATTTGCGCAGGTTTCCGATGGGGATCGGGCACATATGGCAGGTTTATTCCGATTCATGCTCCAAAAATGCGGCGACTACGGCATCTGCCGCCGTGGATGGGCTTTCGATTCCCGTAGCAACTTGCCCCGACAGGTCACGCATCAAGGCACCCGCGACTGCGTGTTTGGACAGCTTGTTCAACACTGTCTGACGCACCTCTTCCTCAAACCAGAACTGCGCCTGTCGTGCACGGGTTTGAGCCCAAATGCCTTGATCTTTGCGCCAATTGGACAGGGTTTGCATCTCGCTCCATGCGTCATCCAACCCTGATTGGGCTAAGGCCGACACCATCATCGCTTTCGGAAATTCAACGGGGTCCTGTGGCCGTTTGCGCAACATCCGCAACGCCCCAGCATAGTCAGCGCACGTGCGAATAGCTGTCGGCTTCAAATCGCCATCAGCCTTATTCACCAAGATCATATCCGCCATTTCCATGATCCCGCGCTTCACGCCTTGCAGTTCATCCCCACCTGCGGGGGCCATCAGCAAGATGAACAGGTCGGACAAATCAGCAACCATGGTTTCCGACTGACCTACGCCGACGGTTTCGATTAACACCACGTCAAAACCAGCAGCCTCACACAATGTCGTGGCTTCCCGCGTGCGTCGTGCCACACCGCCCATTTGCGACTGCGAAGGCGAAGGCCGGATGAATGCCAGCGGATGCCGTGATAACAGGTCCATGCGGGTCTTATCGCCAAGGATGGATCCGCCAGACCGCGCCGATGACGGATCTACGGCCAGCACAGCAACTTTTAAACCGTGCTCAACCAGCATCATTCCAAAATTTTCAATAAACGTGGATTTCCCTACGCCCGGTGTTCCGGACAGCCCAATGCGCAAGGCTTGCTGATCCTTGGGCAGTGCTGCCAACAATTTTTGCGCCTGTATGCGGTGGTCTGCCTTGGTACTTTCAACCAGCGTGATCGCACGGGACAAGGTGCGGCGGTTGCCGTCCATCAGGCTTTGAGGATCAAGTGTTTTCATCCCTTTGACCTACCGCGCAGAACGATGTTTGCAAATACCCGTTCTTCGCGGGATACCCGTTGCATGTCGAACACCTTACCCATCGAAGCGGTCATTCCGCAAATCATTGACGCCCTGTCCACCGTAGGTCGCTGTGTGCTGCAAGCGCCACCCGGAGCGGGGAAAACCACGCGGGTTCCGTTGGCATTGTTAGAGGCCGGCGTGACGACGGATAAGATCCTTGTCCTTGAACCGCGTCGTTTGGCAGCGCGGGCGGCTGCGGAACGAATGGCCTCAACCCTTGGTGAAAAATTAGGCGACCGTGTCGGGTTTCGCATTCGCGGGGAATCGAAGATCAGCAAGACCACGCGGATTGAAGTGATTACCGAAGGCATCCTGACCCGCATGATCCAATCTGACCCAGACCTTCCTGGTGTCGGTGCGATCCTGTTTGATGAATTTCACGAACGGTCTTTGGCGACTGATCTGGGTTTGGCGCTGGCGTGGGAGGTCCGCCAAACCCTGCGCGATGATCTTATCTTATGTATCATGTCCGCAACTTTGGATGCTGTGCCAGTTGCTGCGCTGTTAGGCGACGCACCCGTGATTACGTCCGAAGGGCGCAGCTTTCCGGTCGACATCCGCCACTTGCCCCGCCCTTTGCATGGCACCGCACGGTTTGAGGCCGCCGTGGCAGACTTGGTGATGGACGCAGTGAACAAGACCGAAGGCGGAGTCTTGGTGTTCCTCCCCGGTGAAGGGGAAATCCGGCGTGTAGAGAAAGCATTGAAAGACCGCCTGCCCAAAGCCTGCATCCTGCGTCCGTTGCTTGGCGCGTTGCCCTTTGCCGAACAACAAAAGGCAATCCGCCCCGAACAAGATCCGTCGCGGCGCAAAGTCGTATTGGCGACCGCGATTGCCGAGACGTCGCTGACGATCCAAGACATTCGTGTCGTGGTTGATGGTGGCAAGGCCCGTCGTGCGCGGTATGATCCCAATACAGGGCTGTCCCGTCTGCTCACTGATCCTGTCAGTAGGGCCGAAGCGACGCAGCGCACTGGCCGTGCGGGACGTGTTGCCGAAGGAATTTGTTATAGGTTGTGGGCGAAGGCCGAAGAAGGCGCGTTGCCTTCATTTGCGCCTGCGGAAATTCAGATCGCGGACTTGGCACCATTGGCGTTAGATTTGGCCCAATGGGGAACCTCACCCGGTGATCTGGCCTTTCTGACTCCCCCTGCTGCGGGTCCGTGGACCGAGGCTTTGGCATTATTGGCGCAGTTAGGTGCGGTGAAAGGCGGTCGTATCACAGACCATGGTCGCGCGTTGGGGCGCCTGCCGGTGCATCCTCGTCTGGCGCATATGTTGATTACGGCGGGGCCGGATGCCGCTGGGATTGCAGCAATCTTGTCGGACAGGGATATTCTGCAATCACGCAACGTCGATCTAACCCCTGCTTTGAAAGCGCTTAGTGGCGACACACGTGTACCCGTGCGTGATCCGTCAGCCCTGAAACGTCTACGCACGGAACGGGACAGGTTGGCGAAGCTGGCCCCCAAGGGCCGTGCGCATAGTCCAGCTCAGTGCCTTGCCCTTGCCTACCCCGACCGGATCGGGTTGCGGCGCAATGGCAAAGACGCGCGATTCCTGCTGTCGGGTGGTATGGGCGTCGCGATGGATGGTGGTGATCCGATGGCAGGCGACCGTCTGCTGGTCGTCGCTGACATGGGCAACCCGCAGCGCGGGTCGATCGATCCTACAATCCGCCGTGGCCTGCCCCTGCGCGAAAGTGATCTGCGTGAGGTCATGGAGGATCAGATTGCATGGGTGAAAACCTGCGAATGGTCCAAACGAGATCGTAAGGTGGTGGCAAAAGCCGAGGAACGGTTTGGCGCGTTGGCGCTGAAGTCTCAGGTTTGGAAAGACGCGCCGTCTGAAGCGATTGCCGAGGCGATGTTGGATGGCGTCCGGCATTTGGGCCTGCGTTTGACGCCTGCGGTGAATCGGCTTCAAGCGCGGGTGTTCATGGGGCGGGATGCAGGTTTGGATTTGCCGGATATGTCCGAAGAGGCATTGATGGACGGGATCGGCGATTGGCTGCTACCGTATCTGAACGGCGTCACAAATGATGCCATGTGGAAATCATTTGATCTGATGCAGGCATTAGAAAACCATATCGGGTGGTCCGATCTACAGCGCCTTAACCAAACGGTGCCCCCACATTTCACGACACCTTTGGACCGCAAAATTCCGATTGATTACGCTAGTGATCCGCCGGAAATCAGCATTCGCCTACAAGAACTGTTTGGTCAGTCAACGCACCCGATGGTCGGACGTCAGCCTTTGAAAGTCACTTTGCTGTCCCCGGCACAACGACCGATCCAAACAACAATGGACATTCCCGGCTTTTGGTCCGGCAGCTATGCCGATGTGCGCAAGGACATGCGTGCGCAGTACCCCAAACACCCGTGGCCCGAAGATCCGACGCAGGCTGACCCGACACTGCGGGCCAACCGGCGCAAGCGTTAGTTAATCGTGCCAAGGACCATGGTGGTCACCGCCTTCATCAATGCGCTTAAAGCTGTGCGCGCCAAAATAATCGCGCTGGCCTTGGATCATATCCGTTGTACCACGCGCCTGACGGATGGTGTCGAACCAAGACAAGGCCGCAGAAAATGCCGGAACTGGCAAACCACGCAAAGCAGCAGCCGCAACGACACGACGCAAACCACCAACATGATCGGTTAGAACTTTGCTGAAATGGTCTGATAAGATCAGGCGATCGTCGGGCATATCCGTGCGGAACGCATCAGCAATATCATCCAGCATCGTGGACCGGATAATGCACCCTGCCCGCCAGATTTCGGCAACACGGGCATAATCGATGTCCCAACCGAATTCGTCAGACGCCGCTTTCAGAATGCGGAATCCCTGCGCATAGGCCAGAACACGCCCCGTAATCAGCGCATCTTCGATATCGGTTTCGTTGAACACGGACATCATGTCTTCGCCGGCAGGCACCAACAGCGGTGCTGCGATTTCACGGGTGGCTTTTTCAGAACTCAGCACCCGCGCACCCACCGCCGCTTCGATGATCGAGGCAGACTGGCCCATACGGATCGCTTCGATCACAGTCCAGCGGCCTGTGCCTTTCTGGCCTGCTTTGTCGACGATCACGTCGACGACGGCCTGTCCCGATATGGGATCTTTGGCTGCCAAAACTTCGCCACTGATTTCGATCAAGTAGCTGTTCAATGCGCTGCGGTTCCAGCCCTTGAACACAGGTGCGATATCTTCGGCGGCCCGTCCCATACCATCACGGAACAGACCGTAGGCTTCGGCAATCATCTGCATGTCTGCATATTCGATACCATTGTGCACTGTCTTGACGAAATGTCCGGCGCCATCGGGGCCAAGGTGGGCCACGCATGGATCGCCTTCGAACTTGGCCGCAATCGCCTCTAACACGGGTTTAATCGCTGTATAAGTTTCCGCCGTACCGCCTGCCATCATAGACGGTCCATGGCGTGCACCGCTTTCCCCACCGGACACACCGATACCTAGCATGGCAAAGCCCGCATCTTCCACAGTTTTCGTGCGGCGAATAGTTTCGCGGAAATCAGAATTGCCCCCATCGATGATCGTATCACCGGGCGACAGCAAGGGCAGCAAGGTTTCAATGGACATATCAACAGGTTTGCCAGCTGGAACCATCAACAAGATCGCACGCGGCGGTGTCATCATTTCGACCATTTCAGCAATACTGTCTACAGGATGCAAACGCGGGGCCAGATCCCCGGCGCGGTCCACCAGTGCCGACACTGTCGATGGGTCCAAATTCCAAAGCGTTACATCATGGCCATTATCAGCAATATTCAACGCCAATGCGGACCCCATTGTGCCCACACCAATCACCCCCATGGATGCCTGTGTCATAGATTACTCCCTTATGTCGTCGTTGGGTCTAATCTAAGAAGGTTTAGAAGTTATTGTAACCCGTGGATGATGGCCCACCAACATCGGATGATCATGTGTCAGTTCCGTCAACGCAATCCCGCCCCATGATCGGGCTAGATGGTCCTGTGCTGCCGAAAACAGGTGTTCCTGTTTCCAATAACTGGGCCAGCCATCCGGCTGCGGTGCGGGATCAAAGGGGTGGCCCGTTTTAGAGTATGTATTCGGGTCTAATTCCTGAAACTGTCCATGTCCGTCACTGCCAATACGCGCCAAGACCCAACCTTTGTTGCCATGCCAAGCGATGCCATATCGTCCATTGCCATTCATACCAGTGACAGTGCGTTCGATCAAAATAGGATCAGCACCAATATTTTGCGCCAGTGCCGCATAAGTCGGATCACGGTGTTTGCGTTCACTGTCCCCAACATCTGGTCTGGTCCATGTGCGTGGGGGATTGACGATAACTTGGCCACCCCATCCCGGCGTGCCATCGTAAAATTCCTGTAACCCGTAATAGCCGCCAGCTTCATCCATCACAAAGACAACGCCCGTGCCCAATTTTGAGAAATCGTCGATCTGGCACAGGGTATTGAAGATATCAAAGATGCCACCGCCGACCCAGATCTCCATATTCTTAAGCGTGCAGACTGTCAGCCAGCCGTCCGTATGGATGTGTTCGGGGGTCAAAGGTCCTTCGGCAGCGGGAAAAATTTCGATCCCAATCCGTTTCAGCCATTTATCAGCGGTGTTACGTGTCAGCTTATCCCGCATTCCCAAGGGGCGGATCATACAACCAATCGGGCCACTCATCACACATATCCGCAGCTGTTAACAATTTCTGTTGATAGACAGGAAATCAGCAACAATACCAGTATTTTGTGCATGATAAGGCGAAGGGTGGCCTATTTAGCGGTCGCATTCGGGAAAAACAGCTGTTTGTCTTGCAAAGTGTACCCCGCAATTGTCGCTTGCCCGGTTGCACTGGCCAACCAATTCTCAACCTCTGCGGCAAGGTCCGACCGGATGTGCGGATGGCGCACAGCGCTGACAGGCAAAAGAGTGTATTGATTGAACAAGGCAGGGTCGTTTTCGAATACGATCGCCATGTCATCCGACTTATTCCCGAAATTCAGCCAACTTGCGCGGTCCGTCAGAACATAAGCGCCTAGTCCCATAGCTGTGTTCAGCGTGGCGCCCATGCCGCTGCCTGCTTCTTTGTACCATGCACCTATGGGTGGCGTCGGCCATAAGGCTTGCTCTGCTTTGTGTGTTCCACTGTCGTCCCCTCGGCTGACGAATGTGGCCTGGGCAGATTGCAAACGTGCAAAGGCGTCACTTGCATTTTTCGCCTGCGAAAGATGTGCAGGATCAGTGGCAGGGCCGATGACAACGAAATCATTGTACATAATTTCACGGCGGTAAGGCGAATGACCTGCGGCGACGAATGCGTCCTCGGCTGCTTTCGCGTGGACCAGAACAGCATCCACATCACCCGCCTGCCCCAGCTTCAACGCCTGCCCTGTGCCGACAACCAACAATTGCATATCAATGCCTGTGTCTTCCTTGATCATCGGACCAAGAACATCGGCCAAGCCAGAATTATGGAAGGATGTTGTAACCGCCATGCGCATCGTGTCCGCAAAGGCTGGCAACGTGAACCAAGTTAGGATCAAAGTCAGAAACAGGCGCATACTAATCTCCGGTCAACCAGTCTGTTGCGGCTTGTGTCGGGGGGGATTTCAGGAACTGCGGCACGGGCATCGGACCCACCCCCTGCCCTGCATCCATAAACACAACATTGCCACCAATGCGTTCCAACTGGCGGGCAGAATGAGTGGTCAGGATAACCGTTTCATCACGGGCGGCAAAGGCTACGATATGATCTTCGACCACTTCAGTAGACGCACGATCAAGGTTGGCAGTCGGTTCATCCAGATACAGCCGCGTGGGATTTGTCAGCAAAGCACGGGCAATGGACACCCGCTGTGCCTCGCCCCCTGACAGCATCTGCGCGGGGCGTTTCAGCATATCCGACAGTCCGAACCGTTCTGCCATTTCATCCACAGCATCCACGGCCTGCCCCCGCAGCCGCAAGGGCAGTTCCAGATTTTCGCGTACGGTGCGGCGCAGCAATGTGGGGGTTTGAAAGACGAATGATTCCGCACTGCGATCCGGTTCGATGCCCCACGTCATCGCACCACCCCGCGGACGTTCCAGCCCGTGCAACAACCGCAACAGCGTGGATTTCCCCGACCCGTTTCGCCCGACGATCTGCGTCACACCCATGCCTTCTAATTCCAGCGTCAACGGTCCAAGGATCGCACGCCCCTTGCGACGCACAGTTATGCCATCCAACCTTACCATCGGCTGGCCCGTTCCGTGCGGCCAAAGCCGTGCACCAACAAATTCACAACCAGTGCCAGCACCAACAATATCCCGCCCAGCGCCATGGCAAAAGCAAGGTTCCCCTTTGATGTCTCCAACGCGATTGCAGTGGTCAAAACCCGCGTGGCGTTGTCGATGTTACCACCAACGATCATAATCGCGCCGACCTCACCTATCGCACGCCCGAACCCCGCCAAACCAGCTGTCAGCAAAGCACGGCGTCCGTCCCACAACAAAATCCGCAACCGTTGGGATTTCGTCGCAGACAGGGACAACAACAGATCGTGATATTCGGCCCACAAATCCCGCGACGCTTGGTGGGTCAGCGATGCGATCAACGGAAAGATGATAATAACCTGCGCCACGATCATGGCCGTAGGCGTGAACAGCAGACCCAATACCCCGAACGGGCCTGACCGTGACAACATCAGATAGACAGCCAGTCCCACCACCACAGGCGGTATCCCCATCAGCGCATTCAGCACCGCGATGACTCCGCGTCGCGCCCGAAACCGTGTCAGGGCCAGCCACGCCCCGAATGGCATCGCCAATGCCGCCGCAATCAGCGTCGCAGTCACAGTGACCTGCAGGCTGAGCAGCGTAATTTGAAACAGATCTGAAAAACTGAGCGCGGACATAATGCGCGTATAGGGATCATATCACGTTTTGCAAACCTGCGGTTGAACCCCTGCGGCGTCCCTGCCAAGACTTATCCTATGACACAGTTTCCAAAGATGAACCGCGCCTACAATACGACATTCCGACCGGGCAAACTGTCCATCGGACTGGTCGCCCCGTTAGAACAGGTTTATCCCTATGAGAACCCCACGCTGAACCGCCATATTGAGCGTATGCAACTGGCCGAACGCCTTGGGTTCTCTGCCCTGTGGCTACGCGATATTCCATTTTCAGTGCCATCGTTCGGCGATGTGGGCCAAATGCTGGACCCGTTTGTGTATCTGGGCGCATTGGCCGTGCAAACTCAGACCATCGGTCTTGGCATTGCCAGCGCAATTCTACCCCTGCGCCATCCAGCACATGTGGCAAAAAGTACAGCGTCGGTGGATATGTTGTCAGGGGGGCGCATGCTGTTGGGTGTGGCATCCGGCGACCGTCCCGAAGAATATCCTGCGATGAATATGGATTATGAGACTCGTGCTGATCGTTTTCGCGACAGCATTGCCTATATGCGCAAATGCTTTGAAACTGATCCGCAGTTCGAAGGCATGCACGGTACGTTGAATGGCAAGATGGACATGCTGCCCAAACCAAACGCTGGGACCATTCCCATGCTGATCACAGGCGGCAGCGGGCAAACGCCGGAATGGGGTGCAGAACACGGGAACGGTTGGATCACCTATCCGCGCAATGCTGCGATGCAAGGCAAATTTATCAGCGAATACCGTGGCCGTATGGCAGATGCGGGCCAACCCAATAAGCCCGTCATGCAATCGCTGTATGTGGACCTGATGCCCAAAGCATCCATGCCCCCACGCCCGATCCATCTAGGTTTTGCCACAGGCACGGATTACCTGATCGAATATCTGAAAGAGGTCGAAGCGCTGGGCGTGAACCACGTCGCCATCAACCTGCGCCTGAACAATGTAGATATTGAAGAAACCTTAGAACGGCTTGGGACCGAAGTGCTGCCGCAGTTCGCTTAACTTTCGGGCAGACCATAGCGCATTCCGGAGCGAAACACTTCGGTGATAAGCATTGATGACGTATTCTCAATCTCTAACACATAGGTGCGTGCGGATGATGGATCCGCTTGGCCACACCGCGCCCAAAGACCTGACAGTACATCATCCATCACTGAAACCGCCCGTTTCCGCGTCCGCTTGATATTGAAGATATATCCAATTGGCGACGTGCCATTTTCCAGATGATCTTTGACCTTCGGGTCCAAACCGTCCAGCGCGATGTAGGTTAGGTTATCCATCATCACCTGCCCTTCAAACGACATAACAACTTGCCGTTCGATGAACCTGTCGCCTGCCAGATGCGCTTTCACGGATGCGGGGACATTTGTCGTCTCGGCCTGATGCAGTACGTCTAACTGCACCTTGGCATCCACCAACGTCTCACAAATCAGCGTCGCGGACCCGTCTTGCGCCAGCAACAGCTTCTGCCACGCCTCGGCCCATTGCAATGCAGTTGAGCAAGGTTGCACACCATCAAAGAAATTTCGACGAATAAGGTCGGCCATACAAAAAAGACTCCCTGCCCTAAATCTCTACAGGTAAATGAGGATACTTAAATTGGCGGTCTGCCTCATCGTTCAAATGTTTGATTTTTGAAAGCATGATGCCCTTCATTTCTAATGCAATATGCAACTGAACCAAA
>JBMZCY010000045.1:0-12476 GCA_049613825.1 Planktomarina sp. | reverse complement strand
CGTTGAAAATTGCCCGTAAGGCCCGTGCACCATTGGAATTGGACCTACCCGAACGCAAAATCGTTTTGTCGGATATGGGCAAGGTGACCTCAATTCAGTTCAGCGACCGCTTTGATGCGCATAAGTTGATCGAAGAATTCATGGTCCTCGCCAATGTTTGCGCGGCAGAGACGCTGAACCAAAAGAACCAGCCCCTGCTGTTCCGCAACCATGAAGAACCGGATCAGGATAAGCTGGAAAAACTGCGCGAAACCGCAGCGTCGGTTGGATTGAAACTGGCCAAGGGTCAGGTCCTGCAAACCCGCCATTTGAACCAGTTGCTAAATGCTTCCGCAGGGATGGATGAGGCAGAGTTGATCAACATCTCAACCCTGCGATCCATGTCGCAGGCGTATTACGGGCCGGAAAATATGTCCCACTTCGGGTTGGCGCTAAAGAACTACGCCCACTTCACCAGCCCCATCCGCCGCTATGCAGACCTGTTGGTTCACCGCGCGCTAATCAGTGCGCATGGGTGGGGTGATGATGGGTTGTCACCGCAAGATCGCGAACGGATGAAGGCGACGGGGGAACATATCTCATCAACCGAACGCCGATCCATGATCGCGGAACGGGACACAACGGATCGTTATGTGGCGCAATACTTGGTGGATCGTGTCGGGTCAGATTTCACGGGCAAAGTCGCAGGGATTGCGAAGTTTGGTGTGTTTGTGAAGCTGGACGAAACAGGCGCAGACGGTCTGGTTCCCATGCGCGAATTGGGGCGAGAGTATTTCCATTACGACCGTGAACGCCAGACCCTGATGGGATCGGACACAGGCACGATGATTACGATGGGTCTGCGTGCGAAGGTACGTTTGGCCGAGGCGACCCCGATAACAGGTGGTCTGATCTTTGAACTGCTGGAATTGGAAAACGCGCAGATGGCACACCCCAAAAAACGGGGTGAACTGAACCGTGGGCGTGGTAAGCCTGCGGGTCGTAAAGGGCCAAAAAAGGTCCGGCGTGTGAAGCGGAAAAAGTAATGTTTGAAGATTGGAAAACGGACTTCTTGGCGCGGTCGGGGTTTCCGGCTGAACTTGCAAATTTGCTGGTTTATCTTGAAGTCCCCGGTGTGGCCGATAGCACGCAGGCCGAAGCGCGCAAAACGCTGAAGCAGTATCTGAACCGAACCGTAACAGACACGCGCATCACCAAAGGCCGCGAACTGTTGACCATGAATTTTGACGCAATCCCTGCCCCCATTGATCCCGCCATGCTGTTGGCGATCTGGGGGATGGAAACGAATTTCGGCGCGGTGCTTGGCGATCAACCTGTGTTCGGTGCGCTTGCCACCCTTGCCGCGAATGGCCGCCGCCGTGCAATGTTCGAAGATCAACTTATGGCCGCCGCCGATATGGTCGCCGCAGGCATTTCGCCGGACCGGATGATCGGTAGTTGGGCGGGGGCAATGGGACATACACAATTCATGCCACGGTCATATCAGTCGCTAGCTGTTTCCCTTGGGCGGGGACTGCCAGATATCTGGGACGATTCGATGGATGCGTTAGCATCTTCGGCCAACTATTTGCATCATCACGGGGCGCATCGGGATATGCCTTGGGGGGCGCAGATTGGATTACTGGATGATCTGAAAACTGCACGCCATGCTGGGTATCAGCCATTGGTGGATTGGGGATTTGAGGTGGATTTACCAGCAGGTGATTATCGCTTCCTTCTGCCGTCCGGGTCTGATGGGCCTGCGTTCCTTGTGTCCAAAACCTATGACGCCGTGCTGGCCTACAACAACGCAGATGCCTATGCGCTGGCCGTATGCCATTTGTCTGATCGGATCAAAGGCAGCGCGGCCTGGGATGGGCCTTGGCCCGCAGACGAACGTGGGCTTTCGGTTGCTGAACTGGCCGCAGTGCAAAAAACGCTGACCGGACTTGGCTTTGATACCCATGGGACCGATGGTTTTACCGGGCCCAATACAATAAAAGCGGTCGAAGCGTATCAAGATGCACAGGGCCTGCCTGTTGATGGGTTTGCGGGCATGGCATTGGCAAAGCAACTGGGTGCGTAAGGCTTAACCAGTTATTGGAATCTTAGGTCATCCTACCTAGGGTGACTTTAGATGTTCCAGAAAGTATGCCCTGTGTTATCTCGTATTCTGACTTGTTTCATTTCTGTTTTCTTATTCACCTTCGGTCAGGCTGCCAGCGCGGCGGTGGACGAAGTTGTTCTTGCCCAACTTGTACGCTCGGGGCAGTCAAATATCGCACGACAGCAACTTGCAGCCAGCAACCCCACACAAGCCGATATTCTTTTTCTGGACGCGCTGATTAGCAAGAATGAACGCGATTTTGGTAAAACAATCTTGCTACTGGAACAGGTTCTGATCCTGAAGCCCAACCACTTGAATGCACGCAGGGAAAAGGCGCATGTTTTACTTTTGGCCGGTAAATACGATCTGGCCGAACGCAATATTCGGGAATTGCAACGCTTCGATACAGGGCAAGGCATGGCAAATGTCTATAACACGATGCTGCGAAGTATTCAGGCCGGCAGACCGTTTGGGATTTCCGGTCAGTTCGCACTTTTGCCATCGACCAACGTGAATCGCGGAACATTTTCGACTAAAATTAACAATAATCTTACGACGGGTGCAAACAGCAAGGCAACAACAGGCGTCGGGGTGCAATTGGGTGTGAATGCGTATGCACGGATGTTTCTGACCGATGGGTCACAGAACCGCGTTGACGTTGCACTGACATCAACCACTTACGCAGCCCGCCAATTCAATTCAGCAGTCGCCTCCGTTCAATTCAGTCATCGTCGCCAATTAAACCCCAAAACCGTTGTCAGCTTTGGCCCATATTGGCGATTCATTCTATCAGAAAACGACTTATGGTCTGAGGTTACAGGTATAGACGAACCCGATAGTGACCGACGTGACTATGGCTTTGCTGCAAATATAAACCGATCCGTCGATGCAAAAACGCGTGTTACCGCAGCATTAAAGTACGAATATCAAAATTATTTCTACCGTCCTTCGGAAACAGGGCATTTCGTTCAAGGAACTTTGGCAGCGACCCATTCCACAAGCCCTTCGCTGCGCTATTCGACAGGCTTACAATTGTCCCGATCCACTGCTCAACGCGACGACCTTCAGTATCGCGGCATAAAGTTAACTACGGGCGTCGAGCGGATATTTAAAGGTGGCACGGTGATCGGGGCAACCGTCAATCTAGGCACACGAAACTACGATGGCGCTATTGCTGGCTTCCCGACGCGTGAAGACACGTTTGGCGGGGTAAGTGTAAGCTTTCAAAACAACCAACTACAATTCAATGGCCTAACCCCCCGAACAACCTGCACCTACAGCCGCAACAAATCCAACATCGCGCTATATCAAAACAAAATAACAGAATGCTATCTGGGTGTTACAAAGCGTTTCTAGATTCTCCGTGCGGATAACAATGGTGACCCCGGCAGGATTCGAACCTGCAACCTGCCCCTTAGGAGGGGGCTGCTCTATCCAGTTGAGCCACGGGGCCGCGCACCCGATATGACAATTCCCACCCACCTTGTACATCCCCACGCTTGCGGTACGGCGATAAAGAAGTAGGGTGAAAGAAAAGGTTATAATAAATGGCTGAACGCAAACACCCCCTTACCCTACGCGATGTTTCTGAGGCATCGGGCGTCAGTGAAATGACCGTCAGCCGCGTGCTGCGCAATCGGGGGGATGTATCGGCAGCCACGCGAGAAAAGGTGCAAGCGGCGGCAAAGACGCTGGGCTATGTCCCGAACAAAATCGCGGGGGCCTTGGCGTCGCAACGGGTTAATTTGGTCGCCGTCATCATTCCGTCCATGTCCAACATGGTTTTCCCTGAAGTGATGAGCGGGATTTCAGCAACCTTGGAAGACACCGGCCTGCAACCCGTTGTGGGCGTGACAAACTATGGTCAGGGGCGCGAAGAAAAAGTGCTATACGAAATGCTGTCATGGCGTCCCTCTGGCGTGATTATCGCAGGGTTGGAACAGTCCGAAGCATCCAAAGCCATGCTGGCCAATGCAGGCGTTCCTGTGGTGCAGATCATGGATGTAGATGGCGAAGCGATCGATAGTGTTGTTGGCATTTCCCACCGCCGCGCGGGTCGTATGATGGCCGAGGCGATTTTGAAAGCGGGTTATCAGAACATCGGATTTATGGGCACGAAAATGCCCAGCGACCACCGTGCACGGAAGCGGTTTGAAGGGTTCACGGAAACACTGGCAAAGTCCGGAGTCGAAATCATGGACCAAGAATTTTACGAAGGCGGATCCGCACTGGCCAAGGGTCGTGAGATGACGGATGCCATGATGCAACGATCACCCGATCTCGACTTTCTGTATTATTCTAATGACATGATCGCGGCGGGTGGCTTGCTGCATTTACTGGACAAAGGCGTCGACATTCCGGGCGAGATTGGTTTGGCTGGCTTCAACAAGGTTGAATTGATCGAAGGCTTGCCTCGCCGCCCCGCCACGATGGACGCTTGCCGGTTTGAAATTGGCGCAACAGCAGCGCAGATCATCGCAGCGCGGAATGATCTGGGAACGATGCCAGATGGTATTTTGGACACAGGCGGCAAAGTTGAACTGACGCCGACAATTGCATTTGGCGATACGTTGCGGCGCAAGCTTTAAGGGAAGTATGTGACCGGATCGCCCGCTTCCCATTTCGGGAATTTCGGCATGATCTGTGCGAAACGGTCGGATGCAAGGAAAGCGTTCAGCCAAGCTTGTACCTTTGGCAAAGGTTCTGCGTCGAACAATGAACGATCGATATTTGCGAACTGGCGCACGAAGGGCAGCATGGCGTAGTCGGCAATTGTGGCTTTATCCCCGAACAGAAATGGGCCGATCATCGCAGCCTCTAAATCCTGTAAATGCGCATGGGCCAGGGTTCGGGAATTGCCGGTAGCTTCGTCTGGGTAACGGTTCGCGTATTTGGTGCGATCCAGCCGCAGTTTGAAATCCCCGTCCCAGCGCGTGATCCAATCCCAACCGATATGATGCATATCCAGCCAATCTTCGGGGTCATTTTGCTTTAGCGCCCAATGCATGACGTCCAGACTTTCTTCGATTACGTCCCCATCGACAACAACAGGAACAGTACCTTTGGGCGATGCCGCCAGAAATTCCGATGCTTTGTCACGCAGCAAGATTTCCCGCAATTCACACTTCACCCCCGCCGACGCAATCGCCAGCCGTGCGCGCATGGCATAAGGGCAGCGGCGGAAGGAATACAGGATCGGGGTCATAGTTTGTGGATCAAACCTTGAGGCTCAATTCCATAGGATCTGAAATGTGCATGGGACAGAACAGCCGCTGTGATCGTGATCGTAAAATACCCAAAAAACGAACCCACAATACGCAAGACAATATCCAAAACAGATAAAGACGGAACGATTGGACGTAATAAAGCCCACAACCCCAAAGACACCGCAATAATGAAAACAAAGGTCAGCACGTTCCACACAACCAACCAAAAGGCAGTATATGCGCGGTCGTGTTTAACATCATTCTGGATCAACGGACGGTCGGTCATGACCTTACCCCAAACATGATGCGGGATTTTATGGCCGAAAAAGATCAACGAAATCCACACTGCAATCGCGCCAAAAATGATCAAACTGTTGGGACCAAAGATTGCAACAGTTTCAGGGAATAAGAAGATAGGCGCAATAACACCTACCAGCACGGGCACCCCAATAACTCCAAGAATTAGCAGCGCAAATTTTAGCGTGAACGGATTGGTCGCCATCGGATTGCTTTTGTCTGCGATCATGCTGAAATCGCCCGACAGAATTGTCGAATGCGCCATATAGACAAGCATCGTGTAGATCACCAATTGCGCCCCGACCAACGCAGTGCTGTCCAAAAGCTGTTCGATGATCCCAATGCCCACCGCAAGCAGTGCAAACATCATCCACATTTTACCAAACGTCCGCAGCGCGGTTTTCAGAATTTCCATAGTCGTCCCCTAAGCCAGCAGCTGCGTTCCCTGAACGCCCGTGATCTGTTTTGTCACAATCTGCCCTTCGGGTTGATCGACGTCAAAGGAAACCTCGGCAAATTGTTGAGTCCGGCCCATGCGCGGATTCTCCATCAAAATGTGGTGAGCTTGATGCAACTGCGCATTCAAGTGCGTCGCCACAGCAACATCACCCTTCGCCCGCAATTGCGCCGCGCGGGTTTTGATCAAAGGGCCATGGACTTGGGGCATCTTGGCTGCGGGCGTACCCGGACGGGGGGAATACGGGAAGACGTGCAACCACGTCAGCGCACAATCATCGATCAGCTTTAGCGAGTTTTCGAAATGCGCGTCCGTTTCGGTTGGAAAGCCAGCAATGATGTCCGCGCCAAATGTCATATCGGGGCGCAGTTTTCGCGCAGCCTCGGAAAACGCAATTGCATCATCACGCAGGTGGCGGCGCTTCATACGTTTTAGGATCAGATCATCACCGTGCTGAAGCGACAGGTGCAGATGCGGCATCAAACGTAGGTTTGACAGGGCATCTAGCAGCGCCTTGTCCACCTCGATCGAGTCAATCGAACTGATCCGTAACCGTGGCAAATCCGGCACCAGTGTCAGAATACGCTGCACTAAATCACCCAGCTGGGGCTGCATCGGCAGATCAGCACCCCAGCTGGTCATGTCGACACCGGTCAGGACGACTTCGTTATAGCCTTGGTCTACCAACCGCTTGATTTGGTCCACAACAACGCCAGCCGGAACAGATCGCGAATTGCCGCGACCATAAGGGATAATGCAAAACGTGCAGCGGTGGTCGCAGCCGTTTTGCACTTGGACATAGGCGCGGGACCGTGTGCCAAAGCCGTCAATTAAGTGTCCTGCAGTTTCAGTCACGGACATGATGTCGTTGACTTGCACGGGTTCGGTGCCGAAATTGCCTGCCAGCCCAGACCACGTGTCCGCCTGCATCTTTTCGATGTTGCCCATCACCAGATCAACCTCGGCCATATCCGCGAAGGTGTCGGGGTCAATCTGTGCCGCGCATCCGGTCACGATAATCTTCGCATCAGGATTGGTGCGGCGACGTTTGCGGATGTCTTGCTTGGCTTTGCGCACAGCCTCGGCGGTGACAGCGCAAGTGTTCACGATGATCGCGTCGGTTAGGCCTGCACCTGTGGCAAGATCCTCCATCGCTTTTGTCTCATATGCGTTCAGGCGACAGCCATGGTTGGACAGGATGGGTGCAGCCATTATAATGACGCCAAGAAATCAGCAGTGAATACACCGTCGAATACGTGCGCAGTGGGGCCTGTCATCCAAACGCCATCTTCGCGCCAGTCGATCCAAATGCGTCCGCCGTCCAGATCAATCGTCACTTTACGTCCTGTCAGGCCACGTCGGGCAGCGGCAACGGCCGTGGCACAGGATGAAGACCCGGACGCCAACGTTACACCGACACCCCGTTCCCACACCCGCATCCGCAGGTGATCCGGTCCGATAACATGTGCGAACTGTACATTCGTTCGTTCGGGATACAGCGGGTGATGTTCAACCTCGGTCCCTCGGCCTTCCAGATCGACAACCTCGGCATCATCAACGAAAAACGTGCAATGTGGATTGCCCATGCCTGTTGCGACAGGATCACCGATCATAGGCAGGTGCAGCAGATCAAAATCCTGCGCCAACGGGACCTGCTCCCACCGCAGCTGCGGTTGGCCCATGTTGATTGCAGTCAATTCGTCATCAACGCGCAACGCTTGCAGTCGGCCGCGTTCAGTTCGCAGAGACAATTCCGTCGTACCCGTTTCATCCATGATAAATTTCGCGACACATCGGGTCGCATTGCCGCACGCGCCCGCAGTCGAACCGTCAGCATTGTAGAACACCAATCCCACATCAGCATCGTCAGACGTGGTAATCACTGCAAGTTGATCGAATCCCACACCCCGATGCCGGTCGCCGATGCCCTGCGCCAGTTCAGGGGTCATTTTCACCGCAGTTTCGCGCGAATCCAGCACAACAAAGTCATTGCCAAGCCCGTGCATCTTCATAAATCGTAGGGAATTGTTCAAAGTATCAGCCATATCTGCCCTTATCGCACAGGTATAAGTTTATCCAGCAGTCGCCATTTCCGCACATCAGGTCGTTTCTGCGAAAAGTCGCCGAATAACGACATCTTTTATGTTGTCGGACCCATTTCTTTTTGCAAAGGTCGCCGCAATCCGCACCGAAACGTGCAGATCATATGAAAAACAGGGAGAATTTTTCATGAAATATCGTTTGATCGCTGCAGGCGCAGTGGCAGCAACAGCATCCATGGGTGCAACAACAGCCGCTGCTGATTGCGGCGCAGTGTCCATCACTGAAATGGACTGGGCTTCGTCCGCAGTTGTAACAGCTGTTTCCAATTTCATCATGACCCAAGGGTATGGCTGTGACGTTTCCGTCGTACCATCATCCACAGTTCCAGCACTGGTTTCCTTGGCTGAAACCGGCGAACCCGACATCCTGACCGAAGTCTGGGCAAACTCCACACCGTCTTACGAGCCGCTGTTGGCAGAAGGCAAGCTGGTCGAGCTGGCAAACGTGCTGTCCGACGGTGGTGTCGAAGCATGGTGGATCCCAGCGTACTTGGCAGAATCCAACCCGGAATTGACAACTTGGGAAGGCATCATGGCCAACCCTGCTGCTGTTGGTGGCAAATTCCACGACTGCCCATCGGGCTGGGCGTGTGACATCATCAACAACAACAACCTGAAAGCTGCGAAAGCAGAAGCAGGCGGTCTAGAGCGTTTCCAACACGGTTCCGGCGAAACACTGCAAGCATCCATCGCTGCAGCATATGACGAGCAAGCACCATGGCTGGGCTACTACTGGGCGCCAACAGCCGTGTTGGGTAAATTCCCAATGGTTCGTGTTGAAGTACCAGCATACAATGCAGAAGCACACGCCTGTAACGGTAGCGCTGATTGCGCAACACCAGGTTTCTCGGCTTACCCGTCGGCGAAAGTTGTAACAGCGGCATCCGCAGCATTCGTAGAACGTGAGCCAGGTGCAGCTGCACTGATGGCAAACGTATCGTTCACAAACGCACAAATGGGTGACGTTTTGGCATGGCGCCTGGACAACAACGCGTCCTATGACGAAGCTGCAGTTTACTTCCTGACAAACTACAAAGACGTTTGGGGTAACTGGTTGGACGCAGACGCCAAAGCAAAATTGGCTGCTGTTCTAAACTAAGCTGATTTTTGATCAAAGGCCCCCCTACCAATATTGGTGGGGGGGTTTTTTTATAAGAAAATAACGGGGACTGGGACAACATGGCCTTTTACGACGGGTTATTCAAAACAATAGGACTGGGCGACTGGTGCGGCGACGAAGCGTCGGGTGCCCCCCTTTCCATGGCCGACTTGCTGGCGCAAAGCAGTGGTGAAGCCACAAAGGGTGAGTTCTTCCCCTTTCCATCATTGGACAATCTGAACGCGAGCTGTTCGGAAATCATTCAGTCACGTGACGTGACCAAAGGCATCGAAGAAGGGTTTCTGGCGGCCAAGCCCAGCCTGAAAGCTGTGCTTGATCCGATCACCCAGCCACTCAGCTGGTTGCTGGACGGATCGCTTTGGGTGTTCGCGGCAATCCCGTGGTTCATTATGATCCCGATTTTGGTCGGCATCGCATGGTACGCGTCGCGTTCTGTTGGCGTGACGATCTTTGTTTTGATCTCGATCCTGCTGCTGGGTTTTGTCGATCACTATGATATCGCCATGCAAACCCTGTCGATTATCTTTGTCTGTACGGGCATTTCGGTGGTTCTTGGCGTGCCAATCGGGATTGCCATGTCCAAATCCGACAGGCTGCAAAAATCTGTGGTCCCTGTATTGGATTTACTTCAGACCTTGCCGACCTTTGTGTACCTGATCCCGCTGATCTTCCTGTTTTCGGTGACTGAATCGAAACTGTATGGCATCGCGATCATCCTGTACGCCATCGTACCTATCGTGCGGTTGACTGACTTGGGCATCCGTCTGGTCGACCAAGACGTGGTCGAAGCGGCGAATGCGTTCGGTATGACCTCCAAACAGAAACTCTGGGGTGTTGAACTACCATTGGCGTTGCCAAACATTATGGCGGGTCTGAACCAAACTATCATGATGTCATTGGCCATGGTTGTGATCGCATCGCTGGTGTCTGCACCGGGTTTGGGTGTGAACGTGCTACGCGGTATTCGGAACCTTGAATTGGGTGTGGGTATTGTTGCCGGTATCGGTATCGTTTTGTTGGCTGTCATTTTGGACCGTGTGTCCAAAGCGGCATTACAGCGGGTCGATATGACCCAAGTCAAACACTAAGGGGCTGATGAAAATGAGCGATCCTAAAATCCGCATTCGCGGCATGTATAAAATCTTTGGCTCTGACGACCAATCCGTGTTGCCCCACGTTAAAGGCGGCATGGGCAAAGAAGAACTGTTGACCCAGCACAAGCACGTACTGGGTCTGCAGGACATCAACGTCGATATGCAAGAAGGCGAAATCACTGTCATCATGGGCCTGTCAGGTTCAGGTAAATCCACAGCGATCCGCCACTTGAACCGCCTAATCGAACCCACAGCGGGCGAGATTTTGGTGGATGGCATCGACGTTATGAAACTGAACGACGACGACCTGCGCACATTGCGTCAGGAAAAAATGTCGATGGTGTTTCAGAAATTTGCGTTGCTGCCGCACCGGACCGTTGCACAAAACGCAGCCATGTCCCTGAAAATTCGGGGCCGTGACGAAGAAGAACAGCAACGAGAAGCCTTTAAATGGTTGGATCGTGTGGGCCTGAAAGGGTTCGAAAACCACTATCCAGCGCAATTGTCTGGCGGCATGCAGCAACGTGTGGGTATTGCCCGTGCGTTGACCGCAAACACAGACATCATGTTGATGGACGAAGCGTTTTCCGCGCTTGATCCCTTGATCCGGACCGACATGCAGGACCTGCTTTTGGAACTGCAAACCGAACTGAACAAGACGATCATCTTCATCACGCACGATCTGGACGAAGCGCTGAAATTAGCTGACCACTTAGTCATCCTGAAAGACGGCGCTGTTGTTCAACAAGGTGAACCACAAAATATCCTGCTGAACCCGAACGATCCATATATTGAAGACTTCGTAAGCGATATTAACCGCGCACGTGTTCTGAAGGTGCGATCTGTTATGTCCCCACTGACAGCAACGACGTTCGCAGCAGATGTGGACGCAGGTCAAAACCTGGAAAGCCTGATCGCGCTATCGGGCGGCGATACAGCGAACTTGTACCGCGTCATGGAAGACGGCCAACCTGTTGGTCAGCTGGACATGAAAGACCTTGTGGTCGCACTGGTGCCGCGGATATCTTCCACAGCAGCATAAGCATTTGAAAAGAAGGGCCGTCAGTCACAAACTGGCGGTCCTTTTTTTATGGCCCCTGCGCCATTCTGTCCCTTGGTGAAAGTTTATTCAAACTCTACTGGGAATCCTCTTGACCCCAACCGCCACGTTTTCTAAACGCAGCCTTACAGACGGTGGGCCCTTAGCTCAGCTGGTAGAGCAACTGACTTTTAATCAGTAGGTCGATGGTTCGAACCCATCAGGGCTCACCACCGTATTTCTCAAGAAATACAGTGGTTTGTTTATAAATGTAAAATGTCCACCGTCTTGATGATTTCTGATTAGCAACCACCCAACAACCAACACGAAAAATATACTACAGTAACGAGTAGAGCTCTGTGGCCTAAAATTTTTCGAAGCGCTAATCACTCACCTCATTTTCCTCGCTACCCGACTATGCCGCACCTTCATCGCTTTATAAGCCCCAAGCTGAGATTTGTTCGACGCATATGATCAAGGGGACCTTGATAGGTTGTGAGGAATTACTCCTTTATCAATTATCTTCATCTTCTTGGAACGTCGCCTAACCCAAAGCGGCTAAGATAGAGCAACTTTTTCCCAGTTTTGCTGTCTGGGAGTGCAATCGTCTTTTGGGACCATGATACCCACGTCCATTCGCAGGTAAGGATTTCATTGCGACGTGCGCTTGTTAATAAAAGTAGCGTGATCACGTTTGCCATATCTGACCAGATTGATCCCTCTTCCACAAGTTCACGCATTGCATTGCCGACGTCTGAAAGCTCCACCACTGTCTTTCCAATTATTTCAACGCCTGAAGCAGATACAATCTTGTATCTTGTGCTGTGATTTGGCTTGCATCCGTAAATTTCAAATGCCTGCGCTTTTTGCCTTTACCATGCAGCCGGTTGTCAGGATCATCGAACGATGCACCTTCGGAAAATTCCAGTGACACGTGATTTGCACTGATGAAAAATCCCCCAACGAATGTCTTGTCGCTGTCAGGATCAAGGGCAATCACATGACCCCCATACTTGGGCAGATATCTTGCATGGGGCGCGATGTCTGCTACCAGTTCTTTGATCGCAGCTTCAAT
>JBMZCY010000044.1:0-12531 GCA_049613825.1 Planktomarina sp. | reverse complement strand
GGATCGAGGTTGGGGGAACACCAATCTTATTGGTTTCCTGCTACGTTTAGCCATTAGCAAATGCACGCACCTGTATGTATGTGTACAGCCTGTGTACACGTTGTGCACAGCGATTTCAGGCGGCCCAAAGCCCCCTGTCATCACTGGCAGAGGGCTTTGAAATTAACTTAGATTTCCGCGCTGTTAAACGACAGACGCAATGGCCTTCGCCAGAACAGGGATCGTATTCGCGTTCAGACCAGCGATGTTCATACGGCTGTCGCCCACCATATAAATCGCATGTTCGTCGCGCAGTGTATCGACCTGTTCGCCTGTCAATTCAGTCCGCGAAAACATGCCACGGTGATCAGCGAGGAACGCGAAACGATCGCTGCCTGTTTCCGCTTTCAACGCATAGGCAAGGGACTGGCGAAGGGTCAGCATACCGCTGCGCGTATCTTCCAGTTCGGCCTCCCAATCTGCACGCAAATCAGCGTCGTTCAAGATCATAGTGACAAGACGGGAACCATGGTCTGGCGGAAAGCTAAAGTTCTGGCGGTTCAAGAACGCGAGGTTCTGTTGAGTCAAAGCAGTGCCAGATGCATCACTGGAAATCGCCATTAGAATGCCTGTACGTTCGCGGTAGATACCAAAGTTTTTGGAACAGCTGGCGGCGATAATCACCTCACCCATTTCCGCTGCAATCTTGCGCGTCAGGGCTGCATCAGCATCCAAACCATCACCGAACCCTTGGTACGCGATGTCCACAAACGGGATGGCTTTCTTGGCTTTCAGGATCGCAATCAGATCATCCCACTGGTCCGGCGACAGGTTCGCGCCAGTCGGGTTGTGACAGCAACCATGCACCATAACCACGTCACCTTCGGCCACGCCATCCAGATCAGCCAGCATGCCTTCGAAATCAACACCGCGCGTTTCGGTGTTGAAATAGCGGTAGGATGCTGTCGGCATGTTCAGGTACTTGATAATCGACGGGTGGTTTGGCCAAGTCGGATTGGACAACCAAACTTTTGCATTTGGCGATGCCATTTGGATCAACTCCAGTCCCTGACGGATCGCACCAGTACCGCCAGGTGTTGCAACTGCAGCCACACGATCACGGGCAACTGTGTCACCCAAAACCAGGCCAATCATCGCGTCGGAAAACGCAGGATCACCCGCCAAAGCCACGTAAGACTTCGTTTGCTCAACTTCCCACAACTGTTTTTCAGCTGTTTTCACGGCACGCATGACAGGCGTATTGCCGTTTGCATCTTTGTAAACACCGACCCCAAGATCGATCTTGTTCGGGCGGTCGTCCGCACGAAATTTCGCAACGAGGGCAAGGATTTTATCAGCAGGCTGTTGGGACAGGTTGGTCAGCATTACGCGTCTCCGGTGGCTACGTTAAGGGTTGGGAATTGGCCCCATTCGGTCCAGCTTCCATCGTATAAAGAATGGTCGGTTTTGCCGATCCGTTCGAGGGCAAGCGACAGCACCGCCGCCGTAACACCTGACCCACATGTGGTGATCGCAGGCTTAGACAGATCAACATCTGCTGCCATAAAGATCGCCTGAAGTTCAGCAGGGTTTTTCATCGTTTTATCGTCGTTCAACAGGGTCTGAAATGGCACAGATTTCGATCCCGGAATATGCCCTGCCCGCATACCTACACGCGGTTCAGACATATCGCCACGGAACCGTTCCGCAGCACGAGCATCAATAATCTCATGATCGCGCAGTTTAGACGCCTGCGCCACTTGCGTCACATCCCGCACTAGTTCCGTGCGTTGTACGACCGTCATATGGCGGTCTTTGATGTTGGTCTTTTCCGCCGTCACCGGACGTCCTTCGGAGATCCATTTCGGCAAGCCACCGTCCATCACTGTGATGTTCGTTTGCCCCATTAGGCGAAACAACCACCACACACGGGCAGCACTGAACAGTCCTTTGGAATCGTACACGACAATCTGATGACCGTCCCCCACACCCAGCTTGCGCACACGGGACATAAACTTTTCAACAGGGGGCACCATGTTCGGCAAAGCAGACCGTGAATCTGACACATCAGGAATGTCAAAAAACCGCGCACCTGCGATGTGCTGAGCGTCAAAATCCGCGCGACCGTCAAAACCGGGTTGCCACGTTGCATCCAGAAGCCGCAGATCGGGATTCATCAAATTGTCAGCAACCCACCGGGTCGAAACCAAGGTTTGGGGATCATCTAGGGCCATGCATGCCTCCGCAATAATATGGCCCGATTAGCGGGGCAGCGGACATAAAACAAGGGCCACCCCATCGGAGCGGCCCTGTCTGATCAAATCTAGGAAAGGCTTATTTGCCCAACAGGCCTTTGATAATGCCACCAGCACCACCCAGAACTGCACCACCCGCGCCACCGCCAGCAACTGCGCCGACGATTGCACCGATGTCTAGGTTGGACGCTGCAGCGCCTGCCGCATCTACCGCGCCAGCGTCAACACCCAAGCTACCTAAGACAGACCCTGCACCCAAACCGCCAATTGCGCCAAGGATTGTGTTCAATGTGCTTCCGCCGTTCAAGGCACCCGCAACTTTACCGATGATATTCCCACCCGCAGCTCCAGACAGCGCTGGGATCAATAGACCCAAAATCATTTCCATGTATTCGTTCCCTTCCGAATGTATCATGCCGGATGCGCGAACATCCGCTGATTAGACGGTAGGGTTAACACTGTAGCAAATATAGGGGAAATTTGACGCAAATCTGCCCTATTTAGACAAGTTTGCGGATTAACCGTTCTTCAACAACCGCGACTTTTGACGATCCCAGTCGCGTTTTGCATCAGTCGCCCGCTTGTCGTGGTTCTTCTTGCCCTTGGCAATGCCCAGCTTCAGTTTCACCTTACCCTTGTGGTTAAAGTACATAACCAGCGGGACAAGGGTCATCCCCTGCCGCTGCGTGGCCTGCCAAAGCTTTGCCAGTTCCCGCTTGGTCACCAGCAACTTACGCCGCTGGCGTTCTTCATGGCCCCACGTCTTAGCCTGCTCATAAGGGGCGATATAGGCGTTGACCAACCACAGCTCATTTTCCTCGACTGCGGAATAGCTGTCCGCGATGTTAGATGTGTTCACGCGTAAGGATTTAACTTCGGACCCTTGCAGGATGATTCCGACTTCGATGTCGTCTTCGATCGCGTAATCATACCGCGCCCGGCGGTTTTCAGAGATTACTTTGTAATTCGGGTCTGTCTTTGGTTTTGCCATAGAAGATTAATTAGCGACTGAAAGCGCAGGTTCCAATGGGGCGGGGGAAATTCTTACCCCGCCACCGTGTTAATAACAAAGAACAACGCAGCCGACAGCAATGCCGCAGACGGAACAGTGATTACCCAAGCGGCGACAATGGTCATCACATGGGATCGGCGTACCAGTTTGCGACGTTTTTGGTCTGCAGGGGTCACTTCTGGGATCGCAATCCGACGCGCCTTCATTCGGCGTTGGCTGTCCCATTCACGGAAGAACCCAACCCCAAACACGCCACCCACAGCAATATGGGTCGAACTGACAGGAAGACCCAACCAGCTTGCGATAATGACAGTGATTGCAGCGGACAATGCCACGCAATATGCACGCATCGGGTTCAGCTTTGTGATCTGACTGCCGACCATACGGATCAGCTTTGGCCCGAACAAAAACAGACCGAACGAAATGCCCAGCGCCCCGATGACCATCACCCACAACGGGATCGAGAATGACGATGTGAAATCACCAGACTGCGTCACCTGAACAATCGCGGCCAACGGACCAACCGCATTCGCCACATCGTTCGCACCATGGGCAAAGGACAGCAAAGCAGCCGAGATCACCAGCGGGATACCGAACAGGACTTTCAGTGATTTGTTGCGATTCTCAAGACCCTGCGCCTGTTTCTTGATCACAGGAATAGTGACAAGCCAGACCATAATACCAACCGCCACACCAATGCTCAGCGCAGTGGTCAGGTCCAACTTGATGATTTTTTTCAGCCCCTTCAGCGCAAGGTACGCCCCGAACGCAGCAGCCATGATACCGACAAGAACGGGAACCCATTTACGGGCAGCTGCGATCTTGTCTTCTTGGTACACAATCCGCGCCTTGATGAACCACAAGAACAGCGCAGCAATCATACCGCCCAAGACCGGGGAAATGACCCAGCTGGCGGCAATCGCACTCATCGTACCCCAGCTGACGGCGGCAAAGCCAGCGGCCATGATACCAGCGCCCATAACGCCACCCACGACCGAGTGTGTGGTGGACACAGGTGCGCCGATCCATGTGGCAAGGTTCACCCAGATCGCAGCGGCTAACAATGCAGACAACATGGCATAGACAAAGATCGTGGGCGTCCGCATCGCATCAGGATCAACAATACCCTTGGCAATCGTCGACACAACATCGCCCCCCGCCAGCAAAGCGCCAGCGGATTCGAAAATCGCTGCAATCGCAATCGCAGCACCCATCGACAGAGCATTGGCCCCGACTGCAGGGCCCACGTTATTTGCCACATCATTCGCACCGATGTTCAGCGCCATATATGCGCCAACACCGGCGGCGATGATGATAATCAGACTGCTGGAAGAGAAACCAAAGAACAGACCCGCGATCAGGCAGGCAATCAGGATAAACCCAACAGACAATCCAAGGCCCCGCAATGGCTGTGCGACCCATGCGGTTGCAGACTCCATCCCCGACATACGTTCCAGATCACGGTTCAGCGTGTCTAGGTTGCTTTCTTCCAAATTACGATCGGCCATCGGCTCGACTCCCAAAAAGTGGCTTTCAAGGGTCGGTTACCAAGAACACTTGCCACAGGGCAACAATTGTTTATCCAACAAATTGCCGCACTGCAGAAAAATGTGTCTTTTTAGTTGATCAATCCTGCATGGCGCATGGCGTCATCCATCGCGGATTTTGCACCGTCTGTCAGACCAACATGCGGGGCGCGCACATCTTCAGTGCCCAGACCCAAACGCGCCAAACCGTATTTGGCGCTAACCAAACCGGGTTCAGCAAAGATCGCAGTGTGCAAAGGCATCAGCTTATCTGTGATTTCCAACGCAGTGGTATAATCACCTGCAAGGGTCGCTTCCTGCATTTGGGCGCATAATTTCGGCGCTACGTTTGCAGTCACTGAAATACAGCCGACGCCACCTTGGGCGTTGAATCCAATGGCTGTTGCGTCTTCGCCGGACAGTTGCACGAAATCATGTCCACATTCCTGACGCTGCTTTGGCACACGGGACAGATCGCCTGTCGCGTCTTTCACACCAATGATGCGGGGATGTTTGGCCAGTTCTGCCATTGTTTCAACACTCAGATCCACGGCCGAACGGCCGGGGATGTTGTAGATAACAATGTCCATATCGCAGTCAGCTGCGGCCAAGAAATGCGCTTTCAGGCCTTCTTGCGTCGGCTTGTTATAATAAGGCGTCACAACCAAGGCCGCATTCGCACCAGCAGCTTTCGCCGCTTTGACCAAGCGTACAGTTTCAGCAGTGTTATTCGACCCCGCGCCTGCAATCACAGGCACACGTCCTGCGGCCTGTTGGACAACAGTTTCCACAACCAAGTCATGTTCTTCATGGGACAGTGTCGGCGATTCGCCAGTGGTGCCCACCGGAACCAGACCATGCGATCCTTGGTCGATGTGCCATTCTACCTGTTTCTTCAGTGCATCCAAATCCAGTTGGCCATTGGCAAATGGCGTGACAAGGGCGGGCATAGAGCCTTTGAACATAACGCTTCCTTTCTGGGTTTGGCGGGGCAAACGCCCCTGTCGAAGTCGGCGGACCCTAGCCGCATGATAAAGATTTGCCAAGTTTGTGCATTGCCTAATTGCGCTAACAGGACCACCTTTCTGACTATGAAATTGCTTTTAGCCTTCCTTTGCATCGCAATGGCCCTGCCTGCGGCTGCGCAAACCGTGACATCACCAGACGTTCGCCCCCAAGCACGCCCCACGGGCGATGCAGCTGCGGTCCTGCTGCCACCAACACCTGAACAGGCACTGGCGGCTGCACTGCGTGTGAGCGATGATTGGGATGCGGCCAAATTTATAGCCGAACCTGCAGGGGCACTGGCAGTGGACTTGATGGAATGGCGCAGATTACGGGCGGGCGACGGGACGTTTGCCGACACAATGGCGTTCCTGGCAAAGCACCCTGATTGGCCCGGCCTGCCGCTGCTACGTCAGAACAGTGAAAAGACCATTCCAGCCGATGCCAAGGTCATTGATGTCCTTGGCTTCTTCGATGGCCAAGCCCCCCGCACATTGGTCGGTGCCCTGCGTTTGGCCCAAGCGCACCGTGCCTTGGGCGAAGAATCCAAGGCAATTGCAACAGCCGTACGGGGTTGGACGACGTTCCCCGGATCACAGAAACACATTGCTGAAATGCAGGCCCATTTCGGCGCGGCCCTTGCCCCCGCGCACCCCCTGCGGCTGGACACAATGCTGTGGGATGGTCACACAAACGCCGCCCGTCAGATGTTGCCGTTGGTCGACGAAGATCGTGTAAAACTGGCGCAAGCACGCATCGGGTTTCAGATTGAGGCGGGCGATATTGATACTCTGCTAGCTGCCGTCCCGCCGCAGTTGCAAAACGATGCAGGTCTTGCCCATGACCGCTTTCATTGGCGCATGTCCAAAGGACACACGGATGGTGCGGCGCAACTGATCCTTGCCCGATCCAATAGGGCGCAAGATTTGGGACAGCCCGCAAAATGGGCGCGTCAACGGATCAGCTTGACCCGTGATTTGATGTGGGACGGGGAATGGTCACGGGCATATCACATGGCCAAAGACAATCACCTGACTACGGGCGCGGACTTCGCGCGGCTAGAATGGATGGCGGGTTATATCGCCCTGCGTGAACTGAACCTGCCCCAACGTGCTTTGAATCATTTCAAAGCACACGGGTCCGCCGTCACCAGCCCGATTTCCGTTGCCCGCACACATTACTGGCAAGGCCGCTCCCATCGTGTACTCGGGAATGAAACTGCGGCCATGGCCAGCTTTACCGAAGGAGCGAAGTATCAAGTGGCGTTCTATGGACTGCTGTCAGCCGAAGAAGCAGGCATTCCATTGGATCCTGCTTTGGTAGGTGCTGAACAATTTCCAGCAGACGCTGACCATCCTGTCACCCAAAGCAGCGTCTATCAGATTGCGCAACTGCTGCATGCCTCCAACAATCCGCGCCTAGGCATCAGGTTTCTGACCCACCTTGCCGAGACTCAGGATCGTGACACATTCGGCACAATGACGGCACTGGCCGAAGCACAGGGGCGTCCGAACTATGAACTGCTGTTGGCAAAGCGCGGCGTGCAATACGGGATGTTGCTACACCGCCCGTATCTGCCGCTGCACCCTCTGATAACACAAGTCGGGGATGTATCGGCGGAACTGGCCTTGTCCATTGCACGGCGCGAAAGTGAATTCTTTCCTGATGCATTCTCAAGCGTTGGGGCGCAGGGCTTGATGCAACTGATGCCACCCACCGCGCGTGAAATGGCGAACCGCATTGGTTTGCCATTCTCGAAGGCCCTACTGTCCAGTGATCCGGCCTATAACGCCAGATTAGGCATCACTTATCTGAAGGAACTGCAAGACACTTTCGGTAACAGCCCTGTCCAAATGGCTGCGGCCTATAACGCGGGTCCGTCGCGGCCAAAGCGTTGGATGCGGATTATGGGTGATCCGCGCAATGGCGATATTGATGTGGTGGACTGGATTGAACGGGTGCCGTTTACCGAGACTCGCAATTATATCATGCGCGTGACCGAAACCATGCCTGGCTACCGCGCACGGATGACGGGACAGACAGGTCCAGTGACCTTTACCGCCCTGCTGAACGGCGAATATATTCCGCCACCACCACCCTTGGCACCGCTGATTTCTAAACGTCCACAGCTGCGCGACGTGCCCCCCGTATCCGTTCCCGCCACAGAGTGAACAATCCGGCCCCAACAACAATTGCCGCACCGATTGCCACGTTCAGCTCGATCACTTCGCCGAACACGGTGACGCCAAGTGCGGCACCAAAGACCAGTTGCAGGTAGGCGAAGGGCTGTACTGCGCTGGCCTCGGCCACTTCGTAGCATTTGATCAGCAGGTAATGGCCAGATGCACCCGTTACGCACAGTAAGGCCATCCACGCCCAATCAGATGCGATCATGGCTTCCCAATGCCAGACTCCGATGGCGGTCATAAACACGCAGCCCATGACCCCCGTCCAGAAAAAGCTGGTCGCGGCCGTGTCTTGGCGGGCGACATAGCGGGTCAGCAATCCATACAGCGCAAACATGGATGCCGACAGCAGCGCAATGCTTGAAGCAGGTTGGAACACGCCCAAGCCGGGTTTCAGAATGATAACGATTCCGACAAATCCGATGCCGATGGCAGTCCACCTGATCCAGCCGACTTTTTCACCTAACACAGGGCCAGACAGCGCAGCGACGATCAGCGGGTAACAGGTGAACACCGCCAGCGCGTTTACCAGGCCGATGACCGTGAATGCATACACCATAACGCAGATTTCGGCTGCCAATAGGACACCGCGAAACGATTGCAAGAACGGTTGTTGTGTTCGCGCGGCATTGCGCAGCCCCCCTGCCTGACGCGCCGAAACTGTCATCACAAATGCTGCAAAGAACCAGTACCGGATCATCACGATCATCCAGACATTGTATTCGCCTGCCAGATGCCTGCTGATCCCGTCCTGCATCGCGAACACAAATGTCGTCACGATCATCAACCAGATGCCCAGCTGGGTGTTGTTTCCCGCATTCATGTTTTCACACCGACGGTCATGTGTTTCTTCCGGCCAAAGCCTGCGACACGGGCGATGTCAAAGCCTGCATCTGACAACGACTGACGAATTGCCCCAGCTGCGGAATATGTGGCACAAGTACCGCCTTGGGTGGTGTGATTGCCGACAGACATTAGCAAATCTGCCCCCCATAATTCAGGGTTACGTGCTGGGGAAAATCCATCAAGGAACCAAGCGTCTGCCTTACCATCCCACGCTGGGATTTGTGTGCGTGCGTCGCCTTTGATCACGGTCAAGGTGGCATCAGGCAAGGTTACGTTCAGATGATTGTCCCAATTGACCTCGCTTGAAATAGACTCAAATTCAGGGAATTGCGCGTGGGCTTGCCGAATTGTCGCCCCTTCTAACGGGAAGGCCTCAAAGCTGGTGAAATGCAGGTGGCCAGCAATGCCCGCCTGTCGCCAAGCCTTTAACGCGACCAAGAAATTCAACCCAGTGCCAAAGCCTGTCTCAGCAATATGAAATCCGTCTACAAATCGATCTGGCAACCCATTGCCCTGCATAAACACATGCCGAGTCTCTGCCGGACCATCATCCAGCGAATAGTACGGGTCATCAAAATCCGCGTTAAACGGCACACCATCACGCCACTCAAGTTGCGGTGTCAGGTTCTGGTAAGCGGGGGTGGAATGATCTATCGACATGGCCGGACATTGGCGAAAGGGCGGGACCTTGGCAACGGCAGAAATCACCATCTATGGCGCAGGGGTTTTGGGTCTGTCTTGCGCGTTGGCCTGTCTGAAACGCGGCGCGTCGGTGAATGTGATTGATCCAAACGGTGCCGCATCGGGGGCCAGTGGCGGGATCGTGGGGGCCTTGGCACCGCACACGCCAGACAACTGGAACCCGAAAAAGCAGTTTCAATTCGACAGCCTGATCATGACCCGGGATTTCTGGCCTTGGGTTGAAGCAATCAGCGGGATGACCACTGGTTACAGCCCCACAGGCCGCGTGCAGCCCATTATGACCGATCGCCAAATCCCACAGGCGCATCGACGGGCTGAATCGTCGGTCAAGCTTTGGAAGGGCTTAGCGACTTGGGAGGTTGTGGAACCAAGTGCATCGGACTGGGAGCCGCCAACCCCAACTGGGTTGCTGATCCGTGATACTCTGTCTGGTCATCTGCATCCACGCAAAGCGACATTGGCAATGGCCGAAGCGGTGCGTATTCTGGGCGGGACATTTGATAGGCCAAAGGCAGGTATCATCATTGACGCAACCGGATGGGACGGGTTGAAATCTTTATCTGCTGAATTGGACAAAGCGGTCGGCAACGGCATGAAAGGCCAAGCGGCCTTGTTGCGTGTGGACGGTGCAGGGGACGAACAAATCTTCGCAGACACCCTGCACATCGTTCCCCACACAGACGGCACAGTCTGCGTCGGGTCAACCAGTGAACGCGAATTTGACGACCCGACCGCAACCGACGACCAACTGGATGACATCATCTCCCGCGCCCGCGCCTTGGTACCAATGTTGCAAAACGCCCCCGTGATTGAACGCTGGGCCGGCGTTCGCCCCCGCGCCAAAAGCCGCGCCCCGATGATGGGACGACACCCCCTGAACCCCGACCGCTTCATCGTAAACGGAGGCTTCAAAATCGGCTTCGGCATGGCCCCCAAGATGGGCGAAGTCATGACCGATTTGGTGTTGGACGGCATGGATAGGATACCGGATGAATTTCAGGTCGCAGCGTCGCTTTAGGCCCGCGTCACAGACGCTGCAAAGCATCCCGGCTTTGCGTTATGAAGGTGCAAATAAGTGACAGACGGATTAGCAAAAGCGGCTTCGATCGCGGTTGTTAGATCCACACCATCTACCACATCAGCAGCGACCATCATGTCATTCGTATCGAACCAGCGGACAGACAGCAGACGGGACGACAGCGATACAGGAACCGCACCAGCTTCGGGCGTTGCCTGCGGGACACCATCCCGAACAAAGATCGCATGGGTCGCAGCATATGGGGATGCGGCAAGTAGGTGGGCGTGGTTCAAAAGGATCACATCCTCGCCGATCTGCGCGTCCTCTAAACTGATCCGACAAGGGGTGCCGGGGTATTCGGTGACAGTCATGCGAACGGCGTTCCGGGCGGCCAGTTCGTCGTCGGACAATTTGAACAGCGGGGCGAAATCGATAGCGGGCAAAGCATGGATTTGGAATGACATGAGGGGACCTTTCTGTTGCCCCCTCCTACCAACCACCACACAAAATCCTCGACCCGAAACCTGCGCCTAACGCGCTGATCCGACCAGACATAATCGTCGGTCCGGTCCTTCTACCCACACGTCCGGCCCATTCAGGCAAAGCGTTGCCCGCTCAAAATGCATCAACGGTGCAGTCATGCGGAAGGTAAAATGGCGCAGCTTTCGCCCATTGATCTGTTCCCAAAACAGCATCACCATCTGCGCCAGCAATGGCCCATGAACGACAAGCCCTGCGTAGCCTTCGACTTGCTGACAATATTCCAGATCATAGTGAATGCGGTGACCGTTGAACGTCAGCGCCGAATACCGGAACAGGGTCGTGGTATCGAATGTCACTGCCTGTGTATGTGTCGCACGGGTTGTGGCCAGCGGATAGCTGGGGTGCGGTGTGTCAGGATCGCGATCCGGCAGGTATACAATGTCTTGCTGTTCGCGAATACAAGCCCGTCCCGTTTGTTCAACCGTATGGGTCAAAGTAACCAAGACCAGCGGACCGCTGCGCCCCTCTTTACGCACTGTATTTTGAACGACAGAGGTTTTTGTGGCCAGTTCACCCGCTAACAAAGGCGCTTCAAAATCCAAAGTACCCCCGGCCCACATGCGGCGGGGCAAACCGAGGTCGGGAATAAAATCACCGATCTTCGGATGACTGTCACGGCCCAGTTGGTCGGGGATCAAAGCCTCCCAAAAATACAGATAATGCGCAAAGCTGGGGATGTGATCACCTGCAGTGAACGCCTGATCCACGCCCAAGGTCGCCATCAACGCCTGCGCCCGCGCGGGGTCCATGACATCGGTAAAGTGCTTTGTTAGGGTCATATCAACAGCATCCATGAAAGGCCGCACCATGACCAGCCCAAAGGTAGCATCGTTGGATCACTTGGTCCTGACCGTGGCCGATATTGATGCCACCGTTGCGTTCTATTGCGATGTGTTGGGGATGCAGGCTGAGGTGTTTTATCCTGCGGATGGATCGATCCGAACAGCATTAAAGTTCGGGGATCAGAAGATCAACTTGCACCCAAAAGGTGGCGAATTTGATCCGAAGGCGCAGGCACCCACAGCAAGATCTGCGGATTTGTGTTTTCTGAGTGAGACGGGATTGGATGTATGGGCTGCGCATTTAAGCAAGCATGGGGTTGCGACTCAGGAAGGGCCTGTGAAACGCACAGGGGCAACAGGACCAATCAATTCGGTTTACGTGCGTGATCCAGATCAGAACCTGATCGAGATTTCAGTCCGGTTGTAACGGGCCGAGCCGATCTTTGACGGCTTCCAAATCAGAATCACCGATTGTTTCGGAAAAACAGAGTTGACCACCGACCGATTGACGTGTGCCCCATTCAGTTCGCCCCCGCACTATGATCCGCTGTCCTGTCGCCAAAGGAACTGCCGAAAGACCTCCGCCATCATTCGTGAACCAGAAAGTGACATCCAAAGGGATTTCCACGACATCGATCCAACCGGCTTTGGTTACAACCGTTCCTGTAAACTTGTAG
>JBMZCY010000043.1:0-12620 GCA_049613825.1 Planktomarina sp. | reverse complement strand
ATCGTCACAGCTTGCAACGTGTGCCGTGTTGCCGCAACGAAAAACGCCGCCCTGAGACAGAGCGGCGTTTGTTTTAGATAAAAACCAGAGCTGCTTAGAAGCCAAGGCCTTCGTATTTCTTTTTGAACTTGGACACGCGGCCACCGGTATCCATCAGTTTTGCGTTGCCGCCGTTCCATGCCGGGTGCGCGGAAGGGTCGATGTCCAAAGTCATCTGGTCGCCTTCTTTGCCCCAAGTGGAGCGCATCTGAACAACTTCGCCGGTCAGCAATTTGACGTCGATGAAGTGATAATCGGGATGTAAATCTGCTTTCATCGGGCTTAGCCTTTCTTCGGCTTATAGTTTGTTTGCTCTGCGATACGTGCGGATTTACCACGACGGCTGCGCAGATAGTAGAGTTTCGCACGACGGACACGGCCGCGTCGGACAACTGTGATGCTGTCGATGTTGGTTGAGTGCAGTGGGAACACACGCTCCACGCCTTCACCGAACGAAATTTTACGGACTGTGAAAGAACCCGCAATGCCAGCGCCATTTTTACGGGCGATACATACGCCTTCGTAGTTCTGAACACGGCTGCGTGTGCCTTCGGTTACCTTAAAGCCTACGCGAACTGTGTCGCCTGCTTTGAAGTCTGGGATGTCATGGCCCAGTGCGGCGACCTGTTCGGCCTCCAGTTGTGCGATCAGATTCATGCTGATGCCTTTCTATATGTCGTCACGGTTTGCCCGCGGATGATGTCAGGTCAGAGGAACCGGATGGTTCATTCACCAGCTTTTCTTTGTTTTGCTGTGTTGCCACAGAGTACGCGCACGGCTGGAATCAGTCGTGATGCGTAGGGTGGCGTATAGCCTTGGTTTTTCAGATCGGCAAGGTCCGCTGATCAGGGACGTGGTGGTCTGGCACTGGCATCACAATATGCATCTGCATCAGTGCTTACACAGCCTGTTTCGGCTTTCAAGCAACCCAGAATGGCGTTCGATCCGGCAGCACCTGCATGGTAACGATACCCCAGTCCGTCGCTGTTTGTCCCGTTACATTTGTCCAACCCATCGGGCACGTCGCCGGTTGTTAGCGTGTGATCGAAGATTGGATATCCATCCATTGCAATGCCAATCTGCGGTCCAAGGTTTGCGGTTAACGCATCGACGGCAGAAATTCCCCCGAAAGTGGCAGGCGCATCCTGCAAGCAATCAGTAACCGCGTGGTAATGATAGCCCACATTAGGATTCACATGCCCGCCGCAGTCATCAAATGGCGCCACGGTATATGCCGATAAAATCGCATCCAAAGGGGCCGCCGCATCGAGCCGGACCCCATTGTGTGCGACACCCGACCCGGAATGGCGAATGTCATTCTTTAGCCATGTATTTTCGGGGGTAATGGGAATGGTATAAGTGACTGTGTGACCGTCTGGCATATGTTCAGGCAGACATTGCACACAGTGGTTCTGATATTCTTCGGCTACGTCTGGACGGGCTGCAAGTTGGCAGGCTTCTAATGTTTTAGTATAGCGTATCTCGCCCGTGTTAGCGTCATAGAGTTGCCAATTGGGGTCGTCATACAGCGTGGTCAGACGAGTGATGAATGCACCATCGACATCCAATACTTTACCGCTTTCCAACCATATGCCACCTGCATCGGCAGTATCTGTCGTGGACGTCGGACACCAAGGGCCGGGTTCATATGTCGCAGGGATATGAGAGGTGGTAATCCGGAAACACTGACTTTGCGTGCCCTTAGACAGTGTGCAATCAACAATCTCTATTGGACCGCTGATATTTGCCAAACCAAAATAGGTGGCCAAGTCTTTTAGCGTTTTTGCATCGTCTGCAACTACAAGGGTTGGCAGTGCTGTAAGTAACACAGTAACGAAAATGGCCTTCATCGGATAACTCCTAATCCTGAATTAGGGTAATACGCATAAGGTGAAACTTTCTGTCGTTATTTTTCGTCCCCCAGCAAATCTGGCCTTCTCTCTGCCGTCAATGCCGCCGATTGCTCTCGCCGCCAGCGTTCAACCTTACCATGATCCCCCGATGTCAGGACCTCTGGTATCGCAAGCCCCTCCCAAACGGCAGGACGGGTATACTGCGGATGCTCTAACATCCCGTTGGAAAAACTCTCTTCCTCGGTCGACGCCTCATTTCCCAAAACAGACGGCAACAACCGAACCGTGGCATCAATCATCACTTGTGCAGCCAATTCACCACCTGTCAGGACGTAGTCGCCGATCGAGACTTCCTCGACCTCGAAATGATCCAGCACCCGCTGATCCACGCCTTCAAACCGTCCACACAACACAATCGCACCCGGCCCCTCGGCCAACTCTGCCGTACGTGCTTGCGTCAAAGGTTTCCCCCGTGGGGACATATAGATAATCGGACAGGGCGTACGCCGTTTCGCAACATGGCTTAACGCCTTACCTATAACATCCGCTCGCATGACCATGCCCGCACCACCACCTGACGGAGTATCATCAACATTGCGATGTTTCCCATCCCCGTACAGGCGCAGATCATGGGTGTGCATCTGCCACTTCCCGTCTTTCAAAGCCTTGCCAGTCAAAGATGCCCCAAGCACTCCAGGAAACGTATCGGGAAACAACGTCACGATATCCGCACGCCAAACACCCGCCAGATCCGGCGCGTGCTGCACCAATTCACGCGGTTTATACGTCGCTTGAATTGTCTTACGGCCATGCGACTTGGAAAGACCCGCCTTAGGTGTATCACTCATCACGAATTCCTCAGTTTGCGCGCAATACCTATATTCTATTGCCCAAAAAACTCCCGCCGGAGGCATCTATTCCCACAACGAAAACAACTCTTACGGCAAAATGCCCTCAGGTGGATCGATCACAATCCGACCGCTGGCCGTATCTACAGTTGGCACAACAGCCTTCGTAAATGGCACCAACGCAGTATCGGACGCCCCTGCGATAATCACTTCCAGAAGGTCGTCTGCCCCGTGATTGTGCACCTGCTTAACCTTACCAACTTCAACGCCACCCGTGTCCAGAACTGTCATCCCTATAAGATCGGTGTAGTAGTATTCGTCATCATCCAGATCAGGTAGCTGGGCACGGGTCGCGCACAGTTCCACACCTTTCAAAGCGTCGGCATGTTCCTTGGTGTTCACGTTCACAATCTTCGCCGTGAACCCGCCTTTGACTTGGCCGATTAAAGCGATGTCATAGGTCATGCCGTCTTTTGTCACCAACGGTGAATAGTTCGCAATATCGGCGGGATTTGCACAGAAACTTTTGATCCGTACTTCGCCGCGCACGCCATAGGCGCCTGCAATGGTTCCGACAATGATAAGGTCTGAAGACATCAATTCACTCCACGGCAAATGTTCGCTTTCATGGTTCCCCCCGCATCGACACAGGCATCATGTACCTGTTCGCGGGCAATCGCAAAACCGATCAATCCTGCCAGTAATGCAAAGATCAACGTTCGCACGGGATGAAGTAAAAAACCAAACATATCAATGAATTAGGGCCACCCCGAAGGATGGCCCTAAAAGATTACTCAGCAGATGCTGCAGCTTCGGCGGCGTCTGCCGCTTTTTGCGCTTTTTCCTCAGCGCGTTCTTGCGCCTTCTTGCCTGGCAGGGCTTTCTTCGGGTTGTTACGCTCGGCCTTTGGACGTGCGCCAGCTGCTTCCAAGAAACGTGCAACACGTTCTGTTGGCTGTGCGCCTTCGTCCAACCAGTACTGAACACGTTCCATGTTTAGTTTAACGCGGTCTTCGCTGTCTTTGGCCAACAACGGGTTGTATGTGCCCAGTTTTTCGATGAAGCGACCGTCGCGTGGCATGCGGCTGTCTGCTGCTACAACACGGTAAAATGGACGTTTTTTCGAGCCACCACGGGCCAAACGGATTTTCATAGCCATTGAGAATTCTCCTTAAAAATGACTGCTAGGGACGGGTCCCTAAGATTGGTGTGACTTGTGATGCTGGATAACCTCAGCAATCACAAAATTGAGGAACTTCTTAGCGAATTCAGGATCCAGGTCGGCCTGATTTGCCAAATCTTCCAGACGTGCGATCTGTTTTGCTTCGCGATCTGGGTCAGATGGGGGTAGGTCGTGCTCGGCTTTTAGAACGCCCACGGCCTGTGTGTGTTTGAACCGTTCGCCCAACGTATAGATGAGGATTGCGTCCAGGCGGTCTATGCTGTTTCGGTGATCTTTCAGCACTTCTTGAGCGCGTTCAACGGGGTCGGTCATAGGACTTCCTTTGCTGAAAATGCGGAGTCACAACTTGTACACAGGCTGTACACACCCTGTACACACGCATGTGCATATTGGAACGAACGGGTCATGCGACCACCTTCGGGTGGCGGTACACATCAACAGGTGCTTCGGGGTACGGTTGCGGCGCATTTGCGTCGACAACAGCACCCAGCTTTTGGGCAACCTTGGCAGATGCTAAATTTTCAGATGCCACATAGCTGACAACGGTATCCCAACCCAAACGGATATAGGCGTCATCGACTGCGGCACGGGCCGCTTCGGTCGCATATCCCTTACCATGTGAGTTATCCCACATCAGCCAGCCAACTTCTTTTTCCGGCCAGTTATTCGGGGTCCACGGACCGACCAAACCCAGACCTTCGCCAGTGGTGGTCAAGGTCACAGTCCACATGCCATAACCCAACAGGTCCCAATGGCCGACTTCAGCTGCGAACTGACGCCACGCCTGACCGGGGGTCATGGGACCGGCTACGAACTTTGAACGGTCCGATGCATAGAAATCTACCATCGGCTGAATATCGCGGGCATCCGGTTTGCGCAGGGTCAAGCGGTTGGTTGTCAGGATCATGTCGCGGCCCCCACTTTGATCGCGCGGATGCCGCCCAGCAGCATCATGCCACCAACAGTTGCCGCACCAAAGATCAGGGCACTGGTCCCGCCAAAGCCGATCACCGCCATCGCAGGCCCGGGGCAAAGGCCAACCAAAGCCCAGCCAAACCCGAACAGGGCAGATCCACCCAGCAAGTTGCCGTCGATCACAGGATCAGATTGCGCAGGGATTGGTGTTCCCAGAACCGCCGTATCCCGCCGCGCCGCAACACGCCATGCGACCAGCATCGGAAGGATCGCTCCACCAAGGACAAAGGCCAAAGTCGGGTCCCAGTTGCCGAACAGGTCCAACCAGCCTTGTACTTTTGCCGTGTCCGTCATGCCGGACACCAAAAGGCCCGCGCCGAACAATCCACCGGCGATGAATGCAACCAAGATACGCATCAGATCACCCCCATAACGTGGCGGGTGATGTACATGGTGAGGAAGCCAAAGCCGAGGTACGCAATCGTCGCTACAATCCCACGGATTGAAAAGCGAGAGATGCCACATACACCATGGCCGGATGTACATCCATTCGCCATGCGTGTGCCGATGCCCACAGTGATGCCGCCTAGGATCAGTAGTGTAATGTTTGAGGTCAGGTTCGTCTGTGCTTGATAGCCTGCGAAAACCGCAAAGGCCGGAATGCCGATGACACCCACGATGAATGCAATCCGTTCCACTGCAGTGTCACGACCAGATCCGTCAACAACGCCACCAAGGATGCCAGCCGCGCCCATGATCCGTCCGCTGACCAGCAAGTAAATCGCTGCAGCAGAGCCGATTATAAGGCCACCGATCAGGCCAAATATCCAATCCATCGGAATCATGGCAATGCGGCCCCTTCTAACACGGGCCGCGTAAATGTGCGGTCGTAACGAATGATACACCCCGTACGTTGGGCATAGTCATATGCTGCTTGGCACTCTGCATTATCCGCCATGCGCAAACGATAATCTTCATATGCTGCCAAAGACGGAAACGAGAAATGCGCATATGCCACATCATTCGCACCTTCATGCGGCAACCAGTACCCGTGATGCGTGCCGCCCATCCGGTTCACCAACAGAATCCAAGCCTTTGCGTAGGCTTCGAATTCGGACACCTTCGCAGGGTCGATTTGATATGTGATGGAACAGGTAATCATCGGATGGGTCGCTTAGTCTTTCTTACCAAGGCCGGACAAACCACCCGGCAAACCGGGCATTCCGCCCATACCTTTTGGTAGGCTCATCCCCTTGGGCATAGCGCCCGACATCATTTGCTGTTGGGCTGCTTTCATCTGCGCCTCACTTGGGCCGCCACCGCCCATCATGGCCTTCAACGCGCCAAGACCGCCGCGTTTGCCCATTTTCTTCATCATGTCCGACATCTGGCGGTGCTGTTTCAGCAGCTTGTTCAGGTCCGACACTTCCATCCCCGACCCTTTGGTGATCCGCTTCTTGCGGGATGCCTGCAGCATCGCAGGGTTCGCACGTTCGCGTTTGGTCATGGAATCGATCATGGCGATTTGGCGGTTCAGGATTTTATCGTCGATCCCTGCAGCTTCGATCTGATTTTTGACTTTGCCCATGCCGGGAAGCATGCCCATCATGCCTTCTACGCCGCCCATTTTTTGCATTTGCAGCAGTTGGGATTTCAAGTCGTTCATGTTGAACATGCCTTTGGACAAACGCTTCATCATGCGTTCGGCTTGCTCGATCTCTAATGTCTCTTGTGCCTTTTCGACGAGGGCAACAATGTCACCCATGCCAAGGATACGGCCCGCGATCCGGTCGGGTTCAAATGTTTCCAGCGCATCCATCTTTTCGCCGGCGCCGACAAACTTGATAGGTTTGCCTGTGACGGCGCGCATGGACAATGCCGCACCACCGCGACCGTCGCCGTCCATACGGGTTAGGACCACGCCGGATACGCCGACTTTGGCATCGAATTCTTCCGCGACTTCGACGGCGACTTGACCCGTTAGGCCGTCAACAACCAGCAAGGTTTCACGTGGGGACACGATGTCCCGCACATCTTCGACTTCTTGCATCAGGGTTTCGTCGATCTGCAAACGGCCAGCGGTGTCCAACATATAGACGTCATAGCCGCCCAATGTGGCCTGCTGTTTGGCACGTTTCGCGATCTGGACGGCGCTTTCGCCTTTGACGATCGGCAGGGTGTCAACGCCAACCTGTGTCCCCAGTATCGCCAACTGATCCATCGCCGCTGGGCGATAGATATCCAGTGACGCCATCAGGACCTTCTTGCCTTCACGATCTTTCAACCGCTTCGCCAGTTTCCCTGTTGTTGTCGTCTTACCAGATCCTTGCAAACCAACCATCAAGATCGGGGCAGGGGCATTGTCGATTTTTAGTTCGCCTGGTTCAGACCCTTCTTCGCCGCGCAGCATGTCCACGATGTTGTCATGGACGATTTTAACAACCTGCTGACCCGGAGTGATGGATTTGGTAACTGCAGCACCTGTCGCCTTAACCGTGACTTTCTTAATGAAATCACGGGCAACGGGCAGGGAAACGTCTGCCTCTAGCAAGGCCACGCGTACTTCGCGCAGGGCGGTTTTGACGTCGTCTTCGGACAGCGCACCTTGTTTGGTCAGTCGATCAAAGACACCACCAAGGCGTTCGGATAGATTTTCAAACATGGGCAAGGCCCCCTTTATATCGCATGACAGGTGATCCCAATATGGAACCGACTGCTAAATTCCCAAAGTGCAAAGCAGAAACGCACCCGTGGGCGCAACGCGCTGACGGGTGGCGATCCTGATAAGACTCAGGACCGGACGCATAACAGGTCCGGAAGTTGAGGTGTAATTAGGCCGTTAGCAGAATGGAGTCAACCAAGCGCCGCGACCTGCGCATCGACGTCATCATCGCGGGCGTCGATGATTGTAATGTCGGTGATCCCAATGAATTTCAGCACCTGTTTCATATGTGGGGACGCAAAATCGACGGGCGATCCTTTGGGTATGCCACCTGCAGCCATTGCGACGATGGCGCGTTTGTTTTTCAACAATCCTTCAACACCGTTTTCTGTATAGCGGAATGTGACACGCGGGCGGCAGATCAGGTCGATCCACAGTTTCAGTGATGCTGGGATGCCAAAGTTATACATGGGCATTCCGATCACGATGGTATCCGCTGTTTGCAGTTCTGAGATCAGGATGTCGGACAGGGAAAGGACTTCGTTATCTGCGTCCGACCGTTCTGCCGGATCAACCAAACGGGCCTTCACCCAATGACCTGTCACTTGGGGCAGGGGATGGTTCAGGTCGCGATCGGTCACTTGGTCCGCATTCAATACAGTTATAATCTTGTCGGCCAACGCGCGGGACGCAGAGCTGGTCGTCGAAGCAGAACTGTTCACAGTCAGAATAGAAGTCATTGAAATTGTCTTTCGTTTGTTGATCCCCAGATAGGTCAGATCAGCCGCCCATAAAAGTGACGTCACCGCACCTTGCTATCTGCAAAAACGCACAACAAAGGTGTGACATGGAAAATTGGGATGAAATTCGCACAGCCTATCATGTGGCGTGGCATGGTACTGTCAGCGGTGTTGCCGAAGTTTTGTGTGTGTATCAGGACCGTCATTCGTCACATTGATGCGTTAGGGGCGCGATGGGGGGCAAGCAGTTTCTACGCCATCCCCGTGGCTATGCCGCGACCTAGGCTGGGGCGGATTTGCTGAAAATTGCACAAACGACCGAAGATCAGTTCGCGCAGCCTCAAAATCGGATCAAAGGGCGTGGTGATGTTTACCAGGCTATCCAACATGTCCCCGACGATTGCTCCTGCCTTTGCCAGTTTTCGGCAAAAGTATCCAGAGATCTCATTACGGTTACTGACGGGCACCCGTCTGTTCCGACTGGAATACGGGGAAGCGCATGTGGCCATTCGTGCGGGAGCAGCGCCAGATCATCCGGACAATGTGGTGCAGAAATTCATTACAAAAAACGTCGGTCTTTATGCAGCGCAGTCTTATGTAGATCATTACGGTATTCCGCATACTTTGCGGGATTTCGGCAATCACGGTTTTGTCGGTGAAGATGGTCCCAGTGGTGCGCCGTTTCTGAAGTGGATCGAAGACAATGTGCCCACGCACAACATTATCTTTCGCGTGTCCGATCACCGAATTATGGAAGACGCCGTGCAGGCGGGCGTCGGGATTGGATTTTTGCCAAAAGATCAGGCGCAAGACATGGCCGATATGGTGGAAGTTTTGCCTGCCAAAGAAGAATGGCGTGTGCCATTGTGGTTGGTGACCCACATGGACTTGCACCGTACGGCCAAACTACAGGCGTTTCTAAACCATATGAAGGATCATTTCGTGGCATAGACCTTTGGTCTTACATGCGTTTGTATGATGGGGGCTGTGCATTGGTCGTATGGTGCTTAACCTCTAACTCGAACACATTTCCCAACAGGTACAAAACGTATCATTGCGTATTTTAATGAGGTTCACATGTTTATCAAGATCACCACACTTGCCACAGCGGCTGTATGCGCCGCATCCATCGCCAATGCGAATTGCACAGTTTATGTTCCGTTTGCATCGGGCAGTGCAACAGTATCTGCAAGTTCGGCAGCATTGTTGCAACGTGCAGCGGCAACCCACCCGGGTAACGCGATTGCACTGACAGGTCATACAGATGCTGTGGGATCAGCCGCTTTGAACACACGCCTCTCTAACGCACGTGTGCAGGCAGTTGCGTCCGCGTTATCAGGGGGCGGTGCATCGGCAGGCCAGATCACCCAAGCATCCGGCGTTGCCGACGCTGCACCGCGCGTTGCAGGAACCGGCGCACAGGCGTTGAATCGCCGTGTTGAAGTGCAGATCAGCGATTGCGTGCCGTCCCGCTTTACCAACGGTGCTGTTGCAACTGTTGCTGGTCAGGCAGCGGCAGGTTCATTGGGCGGCAGTGCTGTGACCAGTGGTTTTGCTGTTGGGTTGATTGGTCTGGCCGTTGCAGGCCTGGCAGCATCGTCGGGAACTTAATTTCGACGGTTTCAAATAACACATCAGTTCAGGGGACAAACCGAATGTCTTTCCCCTGAAAAGGCATTCCACATTCTGCCACACAGTAGATGTTGTGTAGCGGTATTAGTTTGTACCACGTTGTGTTTCTAAGGTGTCTCTGTATCCCCAGAGGCACCTTTAACTTTTTCTGGGGGCAAGTTGGGACCCAGTTCTAGATTCAAGAACGCCTCAAACGCATCAAGGTCCAGTGTTTCAAACTGTCCGAACCCCTGCATCCAGTCCCATCCGCCTTGCATGGCGTAAGGGTCCAACTTGCACCACTTTACCCGCCCACGACGTTCTTGTTGAATAAGACCAGCCTTTGTCAGCAGAGTCAGGTGTTTAGAGATTCCTGCCAGAGACATATCAAACGGTTCGGCCACGTCAGTAACGGCCATGTCATCTTCCAATAACATTTCTAGAATCCGCCTGCGGGTTGGATCGGCAAGGGCTGCAAAGATCAGGTCAAGGGGGTGGGCCATAACAGGCAGTAAACGCGATGGATTTGAATCGTCAACCAATTGGTTGAATATTGAATTTGGACAAATGCAAGGTGCGATACGGATGTAGTATTATGAAAATCACATGATTACAGTAAGTTATGAGTGACGAAGACGGTTTGACTCCCCCATCTACTCGGATTATCCCACCCTCAACACTTACGAAGGACATAACGTGTCTGATCCTGATCCCGAAAAGCTGAAACAGCTGGAAGACCGGATCAACGCCATCAAGGCGGCGAACACGGAACCGTCCAAGACAGAAGATCACTTTTCTATGGCTGATGTGGCCTGGCGTATGGTGATTGAGCTTACTGCCGGGATCGGCATCGGGTTTGGGATTGGATACGGGTTGGATACGCTGTTTGGCACCATCCCGATCTTTATGGTCCTGTTTTTAGGTTTGGGCCTCGCCGCTGGTATTCGCGTCATGATGCGTACCGCGATGGAGGTTCAAGAGAAACAATTGGCGGCGCAAGCGGCTAGTGAAGATGAAAAGGGTTAGTACCTTGGCAGCAAGTAGTGAAGGTGGCTCGAAGTTTGACGCAGTAATGGGTCAGTTCGACGTTAAAAATTGGTTTGGCGAAGGTGTCTTCGCAATTTCGAACGTAACATTCTGGCTGGCAATGACCGTCGTTTGTATCGTTTTGGTGATGGTTGTTGGTGCACGTGGTCGTGCCATCGTGCCATCGCGTGGTCAGTCGATTGCTGAACTGATATATGGCTTCGTACACAACATGGTGCGCGACGTTGCTGGCAAAGACGCGTTGGTCTTTTTCCCATACATCATGACATTGTTCCTGTTCATCTTGTTCGCAAACGTGCTGGGCCTGATCCCGACTGCGTTCACAACAACCAGCCACATCGCTGTTACAGCAATTCTTGCGATGGCAGTGTTCTTGACCGTGACCATTCTGGGCTTTGTCAAAAACGGCGCTGCGTTCTTGGGTCTGTTCTGGGTTTCATCGGCGCCTTTGGCATTGCGTCCGATCCTTGCGGTCATCGAAGTGATTTCCTACTTCGTTCGCCCTGTTAGCCACTCCATTCGTTTGGCTGGCAACGTTATGGCGGGCCACGCGGTTATCAAAGTTTTCGCAGTCTTCGCTGCAAGCGGCATCATCGCAGTTCCGGCAATCTTGGGCATTACAGCAATGTATGGCTTGGAAGTTCTGGTCGCAGTGATCCAAGCCTACGTGTTTACCATTCTGACGTGCGTCTATCTGAAAGACGCGCTTCACCCGTCTCACTAAGTTTTTGGGTGGGAATGATCCTGCCCGAATTTGAATTCTAAACTTCCAACTCTAGGAGAATTGTTATGGAAGGCGATATCGCACAAATGGGTCAATTCATCGGCGCAGGCCTGGCAGCAATCGGTTCTGGTGCCGCTGCTGTTGGTGTGGGCAACGTTGCAGGCAACTTCTTGGCTGGCGCACTGCGCAACCCATCCGCCGCTGCTGGTCAAACAGCAACATTGTTCATCGGCATCGCGTTTGCAGAAGCGCTGGGAATCTTCGCATTCCTGGTATCCCTGCTGTTGATGTTCGCTGTATAATTCGACTTTTTCCAAACGTGCGGGTCCCGGTCCGGGGTCCGCATTTTTTACGGTAAAAGGAGGACGATATGGCTACGGCTACTGAAGTCGCAAGCAAACCGGGCATGCCCCAGTTGGACTTGTCGACGTTCCCAAACCAAATCTTTTGGTTGGTCGTCACCTTGGTTGTTATCTACTTCGTTCTGTCGAAAATTGCATTGCCGCGTATCGGTGGTGCATTGGCAGATCGGGCGCAGACAATCACAGATGATCTGGCCACTGCGGAAGAGTTGAAGCAAAAAGCGGTTGAGGCTGAAAATGCCTATAACAAAGCGCTTGCTGACGCCCGTTCTGAAGCACAGAAAATCGCCGCTGACATGCGCGCCGACGTACAGGCAGACATGGACGCTGAAATGGCAAAAGCAGACGCGGAAATTTCCGCTAAAGCCGCCGAAGCTGCAAAAACATTGTCTGCCATTCGTGACAGCGCAATGGACAGCGTGAAGGCCGTTGCGACGGATACGGCACAGGAAATCGTGAAAGCGATGGGTGGTAAAGTGACCAAGAAAGACGTGACTGCTGTGGTTACCGACCGGATGAAAGGCTAAGACATGAAGAAACTGTCCCTCCTTTTGGTCCTTGCAGGTTCGCCTGCCCTTGCCGCCAGCAAAAACCCGTTTTCGCCCAGCTTCTACAGCTTTGCGAACACAGACTTTG
>JBMZCY010000042.1:0-12873 GCA_049613825.1 Planktomarina sp. | reverse complement strand
CATTTCGCGGCTTGAGCGAAAATATCTGGGTAAACCTGCTGTGGTTCCAATTGCTCTGGTGGTTAAGTATTTTGCTGGCAGACAGCGCTCGCTGGCCCGTTCTGTTGTTGTTAAGTGCGATTTCCTGCGTCGGGTTCATCATGCTATTCTCAGTTTCCGGTGGCGATATCGACCGCTGGGCCCAACCCCAGATGAAACGTTTTTTCATCGGAATGACCGGCCTGATTGCGGTCGCCATGGTACCCATCAGGTTTTGGCGGGGGATGGCACTGCCCGCCTATCTGTTCGGAATCGCGCTGCTTATCTGGGTTCAGCTGTTTGGCGTGACCGTAAACGGTGCAGCCCGCTGGATCGAAATCGGTTCCACCCGCTTGCAACCGTCCGAAGTGATGAAGATCGCGTTGATCCTGATGCTGGCTGCGTTTTATGATTGGTTGCCTGTCGAAAAGGCATCCCGACCGCTGTGGGTGATTGTTGCACTTGTCATCATTTTGCTGCCTGTCGCTCTGATTTTAAAGCAACCTGATCTGGGGACATCTTTGCTGCTAGTTATGGGCGGCGGGGCGATGATGTTGGTAGCAGGTGTGCATTGGTTGTACTTCGCGGGTCTGTTCGCGACGGCAGGTGGGCTGGTTGCTGCTGTGTTCCTTGGCCGCGACACCCCTTGGCAACTGCTGAAGAACTATCAATACGATCGAATTGACGTTCTGCTAAACCCCGGCTCTGACGCTTTGGGCAAAGGCTATAACATCATCCAAGCGCAGATTGCGTTGGGAAGTGGTGGCTGGTCGGGGCGTGGCTTTATGCAAGGCACGCAGTCACGCCTGAACTTCCTGCCCGAAAAGCACACCGATTTTATCTTTACTATTCTGGCCGAGGAATTCGGCTTTGTCGGAACCATCAGCCTGCTGGTGCTGTACTCGCTGGTCCTTGTGTTTTGCATAGCATCCGCAATGGGCAGCCGTGATCGGTTTGGCGCACTGCTAACAATGGGCATCGGGGCGACGTTCTTTCTGTTCTTTTCAGTCAACATGGCGATGGTTATGGGCATGATCCCTGTTGTCGGGGTTCCGCTGCCGCTGGTCAGTTATGGCGGCACGGCGATGATGATCCTGTTGCTGGGCTTTGGCCTGATGCAATCGGCCCATGTGCACAGACCAAGGACGAAAAGCTGATGATCAATGTATTATTCGCCGCAAAGCCGGACCGGTTTGCGGAATATGAAGCGTCTTTGAACGATGCGTTCAGCGCTGCGGGATTGCAGTGTGATTTGCGCACCGACCATTCCCCCGCCGATGTGGACTATATCGTCTATGCGCCCAATAGCGATGTGCAGGACTTTACGCCCTTCACAGGTTGCAAGGCAGTTTTGAACCTGTGGGCGGGTGTTGAAACTGCTGTCGGGAACGCAACGTTGACCCAACCTTTCGCCCGTATGGTCGATGAAAGCCTGACCGATGGGATGATCGAATGGGTGTCAGGCCATGTGCTGCGCCACCACCTCGGCATGGATGCCCATATCACGAACCCCGATCAGATTTGGGATGACACACCCCCGCCGCTGGCGAAGGATCGTCCTGTTACGATCTTGGGTCTTGGAACCCTTGGTACGGCGGTGGCACGGACGATGACCGCGTTCGGATTTCCAGTGACAGGTTGGTCGCGGACGAAAAAATCCGTGAATGAAGTCCGGTGTTGTTACGGCGACAAAGGTCTGCACGACGCTTTAGAGGATGCGCAGATTGTGGTCCTTTTGCTGCCAGATACCCCCGCGACGCGGCATACGATCAATTCGGATACACTCGCCGTGATGCCCAAAGGTGCGGTCATCATCAATCCGGGCCGGGGTCCGTTGATCGACGATGATGCCTTGATTGCAGCGTTGAACAGCGGCCACATTGCACACGCGACGTTAGACGTGTTCACCAAAGAACCGCTGCCCAAAGATGATGCCTATTGGTCGATGCCAAACGTCACCGTGACTCCGCACATTGCATCCGCCACCCGACCCGACACAGCCGCAGACGTCATCGCAGAAAACATTAGGCGCGGCGAAGCGGGTGAGGATTTCCTACATTTGGTCGACAGGTCAGCAGGATACTAATTCAAGCGCGGCGGTTTCGCGGGGTCAGACCCGGGTGCTACTTGCTGCGGCACTTCGGCCCGTGGGATTTGGAATTTAAGACCCACTGCATCCATCTTGCCTGCCACCGCATGATCCGTCGGCAGGAACACCAGATCAACCGCATCCAGTTCAGCGCCTGAAAACTGCGCTGCTTCGGTCACGGCCCTTGCGATATCAGGCTGGGCATCCTCCAACGCGCCGAACACACCCACCAACGGCTGTTTACGGTCATCGGCATAGCGCGCCATCACCAATGTAGCATGGCTGGCCAATCCACGCATCGTGGAAAATTTCGCATCCAGCGCAAGGATCAACCCTTCGTCCAGACCCAGCGGCGGCAGCAGTTCTTCGGGCGTGTCATCGACCATATCAGGCGTCACGCCTGACATCTGCGCCAGCCATTCAATCGTTTCCGGCGCTACTGCATTTTCGCTGCGCTGTCCTTTGTTCAACAACACACCCGCACCCTGCCCAACCAACATTTCCACCAAGCCACGACCGGACACTGTGAAATAATCCATCAACCCACCCGCGTCATCCGCCAGATGCTGTTCCAGATCAAAGGCCAGCACATATTCCACACCGTCCATAACTTCGGACACGGGAGTCACAGCTTCTTCATTCCCGCCAGCCATAGGAACGAAAACCTCGGCATCCATCACACGTTCAAAATACCGCAGCCGTGCGGTTGTATCATCAGGATCGCTTTCCAAAGCCAGAAATGCGCGGTCCAAAGCGGTTTGTTCAGTCATGTCAGCGCCTTTGCGATGGTCTGTTTCAGATGCGGCAGCAATTCGGCATCAATCACCGGATGCTTTCGCAGATAGGCATTATTGCGCCACGACGGATGGGGCAAGGGATACAGATGCGGTGCATGATCGCGCCAAGCGTTTACATGGGTGGCGACGGGGGCTTTGGTGTTAAAGTGCCAGTTCTGCGCATAGCCGCCAATCAACAAGGTCGTCTGTATGTTTGGCAACATCGCCATCACCTGGTCCCGCCACGTCACTGAACATATTTTGGGCGGCGGCCGGTCCGATCCTTTGGCATCATATCCCGGAAAACAGAACGCCATTGGCACAATCGCAATCTGCGTTTGATCGTAGAACTGTTCCCGCGCGATACCCATCCAATCACGCAAGCGATCCCCCGAACGATCATCGAACGGAATGCCTGATTGATGCACCCGCATCCCGGGCGCCTGCCCCGCGATCAGAATTTTGGCGGTTGATTGAAACCATACAACAGGACGCGGTCTGTGCATCGTCTTGGTCACAGCAAAGCGATCTGCACACAATTGGCATGCCTTTAGGTCGGTTTTCAGATTATCCATGTGGCTTTATTGTCCTAAATATCAAAACAGCCATCAGTTTCCCCGTGAATTGTCGCCAAATCATTCGTAATTCTGCCATAATCAAAGATGATACAGTCGTGAACAATCGTTTGAGGTGCCGTTAAGACCTGTCTGTTAGAAGTAAGGTCATCGGCAATGTAAGGGCAAGTTTTAGCATATGCTTGAATTTGAAAATGTCAGTAAATCGTTTTGGACGGGCACCCAGCGTAAGGTGATTCTGGCAGATGCATCGTTCCGCGTGGATCTGGGGACTTCGCTTGGGATTCTGGCCCCCAACGGTACAGGCAAAACGACACTGATCAACATGATGGCCGGTTTGGAAAAACCTGACGAAGGCATCATTCGGCGCGGGTGCAAGATTTCGTTTCCGTTGGGGTTCATGGGCGGCGTTGTTCCGCGCCATTCGGCCCGCGAAAACGCACGTTATATTGCGCATCTGTACGGCTTGGACCCGGATTACATCGAAGCCTTCACCCGCTGGATGGTCGACATCAAAGAATACTATGACCAACCCCTTGCGACATATTCCGCAGGTATGCGATCACGGTTCACCTTTGCGCTGATGTTGGCGCTAGATTTTGATATGTATCTAATTGACGAAGGCATGCCATCGTCAACAGATGTGAATTTTAACCAAAAAGCAGGATTAATCTTGCAAGAACGACTGGCAACGACAACGGTTATTATCGTGTCACACCAGGCTCAAACGCTCGAAAAATTTGCGACATCGGCGGCCGTTCTGGTCAATGGCAAGTTCGTAATGTTCGACACTCTGGAAGAGGCGCAGCAGCTTTATGACTATGAAACCCAAGGGTAAAAAATTCCGGGTGCGCGGACAAGATACGCGCCCTAAGGAACAACCGTTCACGCTGCCTGTTGTCGATGATGCCGGTGACACACCCGACATGACCCCGCGCAAGCCCGCGCCACAAGCAGCCCCGCAAACTGGCCATTCAATCGAGGAGATCCGCCGCGAAGGTCTGACAGGGCGTCAGTTACGCATGGCCCGCCGTGCCGCGCAAAAACATAGCTTGCCTGCCACATCCGATTTCGATGCAGTGCGTTTGCTGCGCGACAAAGGCATTGATCCGTTTCAACGGTCCACGATGCTGGAATTGGTGGAACCAAACAAAAATGCCTTGGGCAAGATTGATCCTGTCAAACTGCCACAAACCCTTCAAAACGGTGAAACACTGCCGTCGACTGAATTAGAAAACGAAGACCCTGCCGCCCGCCGCGCCGCGGAAGTATCGCAGATGCAACGCGACATCACCCGCCGCCGTCAGCGCCGTATGGCCCTGCTGATGCTGCGCCTTTCGTTCTTTGTCTTTATCCCTACACTGATCGCAGGTTTTTATTTCTACAACATCGCCACACCGATGTATTCGACCCAATCATCGTTCCTTATTCAGCAAAACGAAGCCCAAGCAGCAGCCCAAGGTGGCGGTGGTCTAGGTGGTCTGATGAGTGGTGGGCCATTGGCAACCGTTCAGGATTCGATCGCTGTACAAGGGTATCTGGGTAGCGAAGCTGCCTTGATCCGACTGAACGAAGACCATGGTTTCAAAGCACATTTCAGTTCAGACAACATTGATCCACTGTCCCGCCTTGAACCAGATCCTACCAACGCGGACGCCTATAAGGTATTTAAACGGCACGTAAAAATTGGTTATGATCCAACTGAAGGCATCATCAACATGGAAGTGATTGCCGCCACACCGGAAGCGTCCGTCGCCTTTTCCGAAGCTTTGATCGGTTATGCAGAAGAACGTGTCAGCAACCTGACCTTACGTCTGCGCGAAGATCAGATGAAAGGTGCACGTCAATCGTTTCAGGAGGCTAATATCGCCCGCGAAGAAGCATTGGAACGCATGGTATCCTTACAAGCAGACTTTCAAATTGCTGATCCCGTTGGTTTGATCGCATCGATCCAAGGACAGATCACAAATCTGGAAACCGAACTGACAGGTTTGCGCATTCAGTTGGCTGAACAGTTGGAAAACCGTCGCCCGAACCAAGCACGGGTCACCGCCCTGCGCGGCCAGATCAACCGTCGCGAAGACCGGATCACCGAATTGCAGGCCGAACTGACCAAAACATCTGATGGCCAGTTGTCCGCCGCAGAAAAACAAGCACGGATGCGCGTGGCAGAAGCGGACTATTTGACTGCTGATGCAAACTTGCAAGCGACATCCCAGAACTTACTGGGCGCCCGCGAAGCTGCGGATCGTCAAGCCCGGTTCTTGGCCCCATCAGTATCCCCTATTATGCCTGATGAGCCAAAGTACCCGCGCAAGTTTGAGAATACTTTGCTGGCCATGCTGATCTTTGGTGGCATTTATCTGATGATGTCCCTGACGGCATCTATTCTGCGGGAACAAGTCTGATGAAAACAGTTGCAGTTGGGGCGGTCAACATCTCGAACGCTGCCCCACTGACCGTGATTGCAGGTCCGTGTCAGTTGGAAAACGTGGATCACGCCCTGATGATCGCCCGGGAAATGTCTGCGGTCTGCGATCGTCATGGCGCGCAGTTTGTGTTCAAAGGATCGTTTGACAAGGCCAACCGCACATCCCTGTCGGGCAAGCGGGGCCTCGGCATTGATGAAGGGCTAAAGGTCTTGCAAGCGGTCAAAGACGATCTTGGTTGCCCAACACTGACTGACATTCATGCCCCGGACCAATGCGCGACCGTGGCCTCTGTGGTGGATATCTTGCAAATTCCCGCGTTCCTGTGTCGCCAGACAGACCTGTTATTGGCTGCCGGTGAATCAGGCGCTGTGGTGAATGTGAAAAAGGGGCAGTTTCTGGCCCCTTGGGATATGGTTAACGTGGTCGCAAAACTGGAAAGCACAGGAAACGAACGCCTGCTGCTGACTGAACGCGGTGCATCTTTCGGATATAACGCCTTGGTTGCCGACATGCGCAGCCTGCCTGAAATGGCAAAAACCGGATATCCTGTTGTGATGGACGCAACCCATGCGGTTGCCCAACCCGGTGGCCTTGGTGGGGCATCTGGCGGCCAGCGCGAATTCGCCCCTGTTCTCGCCCGTGCAGCCGTGGCTATTGGTGTCGGTGCCGTCTTTTTAGAGACTCACGAAGCCCCCGACACAGCCCCATCTGATGGCCCAAACATGATTCACCTGTCAGATATGGACGGGCTGATCCGAACATTGATGGCATTGGATAGTGTCGCCAAGGCAGCCCCGATTTCGATCTAAGATGTCGATCAAACAGTGGGCAATTTTTCTACTGTAAATCCCAAAACGGGACTTGAACGCCCTGAACATTAGTCCTATGTCAGGCCACAGTTGGGGTGTAGCCAAGTGGTAAGGCAACGCTTTTTGGTAGCGTGTACCGTAGGTTCGAATCCTACCACCCCAGCCACACCACCTTAAGTCATTGATATTAATGCATATTTCTTGAATATGCCTTTAATTTTCAATGACATGTCGACCCTACTAAATCGCCCAGACAGCAATTCGGCCTGATTTCTGGCAGTTATTCTGGTTTGTCTGGGAATCGTTTTTCGGCGGTAGCAGGTTGGGCATGGATGTTCGTGTGGATCGTTCATTGTGAACGGGTCAACGGGCAGGCTTTTTCAGATGATTAGAGCGTTTTGAACAGATCGCGCTGCTGGTCCCAGAATGCAGGAACCGCATGTGACTTCAACCAGTTCGATGTCAGTCCGACAGGCTGCGTGCCTTCCCAGACTTTGCGAATGATATCAGGTGCGAGAAAGGCCAGTTCGACAATCTGTTGCACGCGCCGTTTCGACGTGCTTTGTACAGTCGCGATCTCGGCATATGTCATGCCAGCAACAATCATGTCGAAGTACCGATGTGCCAAAGCAATATTTTTGAACAATACCTCGTCCCGCAACGCTGGTGCATCTGCGAGGACAAGTTTTGTCTCGACACCCCGTTTGCGGTGCTGGAATTCTGATGTGATGGAGAGCTGGTCTTCTGTGATTCTGGACACAGGAACATTTAACAACATTCCGATTGCCTCTGCCGCCAGCGTGATCTGGATCGTGCCCTGCGCGATATTAACTTTCTCGATCATGTCAGGCAGAATATTCGTGGAGGTCGGGCACGCATCCTTCAACCCTGATGCCTCATCCCTGCCCTTTATTTTGGCTTCGATCCCGGGTTTATCTCTTAGGAGTATTCCTAGTGCCTTAGTGATACGGTCAATCTCGCCAACGGTTGCTGTTTCTACCAGACCAGCCTGCACCATAGGTTGGGCAAGGTGGTTGTGCACAACCGACTGAACCATATATTCAAAATCCGGACCGGGTAAGCGCCAGCCTGTAGGATCTTTCCTCCCCTGCCCTCTGATCAAACGGTGGGACACATAGTATCTTAACCTTCTCCCCTTGCCCGTTTTAGTATGGCTTGGCGTCAGTCTGTCGCCTGTTTCATCAAACACTTTGCCAACAAGAAGTGATCGCTGCGTTGTATCCCGTTCTTTGTTGCGTGGTGTTGCCGATGCCTCGGCCAGCATGATTTGCAATGCATCCCATGCCTCCGGATCAATCAATGCCGGATGCTGGCCGGGATAGACATTCTTCTTATGCCGGATGCGACCGGCGTAGATCGGATTGGTCAGGATATGATGTAAATGACCAAAACTGAAGGCTGTACCACCCTTCATCCGACCACACAACAATGTCCGGACTGCAGTCCTTAACCCCTGCTTGTCCGCTTCACGTTTTACGATCCTGATATTCCGGTGCGTGGTGTATAGTTGATAGAGGGTTCGGACAGTCGCGGCGTCTGTCTCACAGATCGAAAGGGTTCTACCATCAGGCTTGTAACCGAGTGGGACATTGCCCCCCATCCACAATCCTTTGCGCTTGGACGCCGCGATCTTGTCCCGTATCCGTTCAGCGGTCACTTCCCGCTCGAACTGTGCAAAGCTCAGCAGCATGTTCAGTGTCAGACGCCCCATGCTGGTGGCGGTATTGAAGGATTGCGTGACCGACACAAAAGACGCGCCTGCCGCATCCAGCACGTCCACGATCTTTGAGAAATCCCCCAGTGACCGTGTCAGCCGGTCGATCTTGTACACAATGATCTGGTCAACATGTCCTTGCGCAAGATCATCCATCAGCCGTTTCAGTGCTGGACGTTCGAGAGATCCTCCAGATAGACCACCGTCATCGTAGGCGGTCGGTATCAACGTCCAGCCTTCGTGTTTCTGACTGGCGATATAGGCTTCGCAAGCCTCGCGCTGAGCATCCAGCGAATTGAACTCTTGTTCCAGCCCGTCCTCTGACGATTTGCGGGTGTAGATGGCGCAGCGGACCTTCTTCATCGTTTGGCACCTGCGGCTTTAGACACACCAAAGAACCGGGGGCCAGGCCAGCTTGTGCCGGTTATACTCAGCGCAATGGCTGACAGGGACTTGAAGCGGGTTCCGTTCATGATGAACCCGTCCTCAGTTACATCCACCGTATAGGTCCGACCATTCCATTCCATTCACGAACGAACTGTGTGCCGTTACGGATAACAGGCGCAGGGCTCGCCACCTGCTTGCCTCCAGCCGCCCCAGCGAGGACACGCCGAACGTCCTTCGGCAACGATCCGGTACGTTCGCACTGTGCTTGATAAATCAAAGCTTTGCGCATGAAAATCATGGAGAGGAAGTGCGGCGGTGCGGCTTTAAATGCCTTTGACCAGCTTACGCGCAAAGCCTGACGATCCATTCCCGACAGAGCATCCCATCGTTCTGCCAGTGCATTTTCTACAGTCCCGATCATTGAGCAACGCCTGTGTCTGATGCAGGTTTGAGGCTGTACCGCATTGCCTTCCCATTTTCCGGCTTAGTCGACACTAGATCGTAGCCCGCGTTGCGAAGACCGGTCAGTGCCGCGCGTGTGGAATGCGGCTGCCACCCAAATTTTTTGCAGAGTGTCGGTACATCTACACCGTTCTTCCGACCCAGCAGTTCAATCAGCTGCGCCTTTTTGGTGGGCTTTGCCCAGGCAGGTGATGCCCCTTTGGCCGCTCGCGTTGCAGGAGTGTTCGGGTTTGGTTTTGCAATCTCAGTCATGATGATCTCCAATTTTTATCAAAGGGGAGCAATATCCCCAGTACTGACAAAAACCCCAGAGTTCAGGGGGCGAGATGGGATGCGCTGGTTGGGCTCAAGGTCGTCTGCGCAGGTGCAGTAACGCTCTGTTTGCGAGAACAGTCCAGTGGGATTGCACTGACTCACTGTAATAAATCGATAAAAGTGAGAAACCGCCAAAGGTGTACCGAACATTCGAATCCAGTACGTGTAGGGTCTTTTTCAAGACTTGCTTTGTGTTTTTTGAATACCCCCGCGACCGTTTGAGCTGGTGGTCATGGATCAGCACCGTGCGCATGAACTGGACCGACAGATGCGGTGGTGGGGCGATACCAATCATGCGCTCGCATTCTGCTCTAAGGCCCACACGATCTAGGACATCCAGTTCCGCAATCTGTTTGTCAGAATCCAGCTTACCTATTCCGGCCATTCGTCTGGTGTATGATCAGTTCGTTCAGCTTACGGGCTTGATCCAGATAACTGGTGATATGTCGTGCACGAACGTGTTGCACTCTATCAGCCTGCCCCTGAGCCTGTCCCTCAGCCGCCAGACTCGCTGCATCTTCCAGTGCCATGGTCAGGTGGGCGAAGATCTCTTCAATATTGCATTGGAAATAACACTCAATTCATTTTGACGCCATCACGGGTTTCAAACACCATCAGTGATCGATGTTGGTTGATCCCGTCGCAACTCATCACAGGAGACATGCTAAATGCGACCTTTGTATCAGCTTTGTATTTCAGCGAGATAGAACACCCGTCGTAGTTCTGTTTGGAACGTACCCCCCAATTCCTCAAAATGCGTGTAGTCAATCTTATGTTAAAGTTAATAATGACGTCTTGCAGGCAAAAAATTCCGTTTGGGAAAGAACCGTCAAAACCGATGACGGCCCCCCAAAAGACACGCTAGGTTGAAACGTGACTGACATCTTTATCCGGTGAATAAATATCTAAGATATTCCAATGACCTGTCGTAGGTGTCGGATTATTAACCATCGGAACATCCAAAACGGTTGGGCGTCCGCTGGCAATGGCGGCTTGAATTGCAGGCAGCAAATCTTTCGCAGCGCTAATTTTCACTCCGTCCGCACCATAGGCTTTGGCAATATCCGCATAGCTCGGTCCATTCGAAGGCTCCGCCGCCGTACCAGGAAACGTTGTGCCGTAGGTCAGGCCATAATGCGCTTTTTGCAGGCCTGCGATTGTACCGAATGCGTTGTTGTTCATCACCAACCAGATAATCCCAAGGTTCAATTCCACAGCTGTGGTCAACATGGATGGATTCTGACCAAAGCCACCGTCCCCGACCAGACTGACCACAACCCGGTCGGGGGCAGCCAGTTTTGCACCGATCGCGGCAGGTGGACCAAACCCCATCGTCGCAAAACCACCCGGCGTCAGGATTGAACCCGGTGTCAGAATATCAAATTGCTGGCCGACGCCGTTCTTGTTCCAACCCACGTCCGTTGTGATGATTGCGTCATCAGGCAACGCCAACCGCGTATCAGCAAGAATGCGTTCCGGCATCATAGGAAACGCATCCGAAGTTTGCATTTCAACATTTGACGCTTTGAACGATTTGCGGAACGCTGCAATTTCATCCTTCTTTTTAGTACGTGCAAACCCATCCGGGTACATCTGACGGGCCACACGGTTCAACACACGCAGGGCTGCCTTGGCATCCGCAACGACTCCAATTTCAGTCGGGTAGTTACGCCCGATTTCTTGCGGTTCGATATCGATGTGAATGACCTTCGATCCCGGAATATTGAACGTGTAACCGGGGTACCAGCTGGAACAATCGGCTTCTTTGAACCGTGTACCCACAGCAAAGATATAATCTGCATTCAGACACGTCTGGTTTGTCAGCTCTGTCCCCCAGAACCCAGTCATACCCAACACCAGCGGATGATCGTCCCGCACCGCGCCTTTGCCCATCAGTGAATGTGCAATCGGCAGGCCCATATGGTCGGCAAAGTCACGCAGTTCATCGGACGCTTGGGCTAGCAAGATACCCCCACCAACATAAGCAACCGGATTTTCGGCATTGGCCAAAGCAGTGATAATCTCTGCCGCTGTTTCATCGTCTATCGATGGTTTTTTCAGTGCCCGTGTATTGTCTGCAATACGGTCAAAACTGTCCGACGCGATGACCTCGCTGAAAATATCCATCGGAACGTTGACCAATACCGGACCCGGTTGCCCACTTTCCGCAAGGTGAAACGCCTTCTCCAAAATCTCGGCCATCAGATCAGCGCGATCCACACGCCACGCGCGTTTCACGAAGGGGCGGTAGATTTCCCATTGCGCGGCGTCAGCATGCAGGTTCACTTCCTGATGCGGATGCTTGCCATAATAATGGGTTGGAATATCGCCCGCGATGACAACCATCGGGATACAATCGAGTGCCGCGTTCGCAACACCCGTCGCACAATTGGTCAAGCCCGGTGACAAGTGGGACAAAACAACCGACGCCCGTCCAGTGACGCGCGCATAGGCATCGGCAGCATGGGATGCGATTTGTTCATGGCGCACGGTAACAAAATCAATCGGGCTGTCGGCCAAGGCGGCCAGTACAGCGATGTTAGTGTGGCCACATAGGCCAAAGACATGCGCCACGTCACGGCGTTCAAGGAAATCGACAATATGTTCTGCAACTGTTTTCTGGGTCATGCTGATACCTCTGTCCCGTAGAATTCACCGAATAACTCTGCCTCTGACGGACGGTCTTCGGCGATGGGTCGACTGACCCACGTGTAGTTCATCATATGTTTCATGGTGACATTTTCATTTGTGATATTGCCGCCCCAAATTCCGCAACCAAGACTGCTGGTCATGGGCATTCCGTTAGTCCATGATCCTGCGTTGGCCTTGGATTGTGGTTGGCGCACCATCATGCGGCTGACAGGGGCAAGACGTGCCAGTGCATCAATGTTCGCGCCTTTATGGGAATAGATGCCGCAGGAATGGCCCACGCCCCCTGTTGCGTAAATCTGGCTGACGATATTTAGACCATCGGAAAATGTCTCAAAATGATACAGCGCCATCAACGTGGTCAGCTTTTCCCTGCTGAATTTGTGATCTGGCCCGATCTGCCCTTGATTTTCCACCATCAGGAATTTGCGATCGTCGGGGATTATGAACCCCGCCACATCCGCCGTTTGCTGAGGTTTACATGCAATGGTCGGGAAGGTCCGGTTGCCCTTTTCGTCCCACATCGCCGTTTCCAACTTGGCTTTTTCGTCTGCCGAACACAGGTATCCCCCCTCGGCCTCCAAAGCCTTAATCATGTCGGCATAGACGGATTTCTGAATGATAAT
>JBMZCY010000041.1:0-12906 GCA_049613825.1 Planktomarina sp. | reverse complement strand
TGCCATTGGTGCCCAGATTCGTCTCGGACAGATCAACGCCGGACATGACAAGGTCAGCAGCATCAGGGCTGATGACCTCAACCGAAAACTGGATAGCGGGGCCGACATTGTTGAAAATCCGCCGCGTTTCATGTGGATACCTGTTGTTGATGACGACGCCCGTTATGTGCTGCGTGTGTCAGCGGATGCCGCGTTCAAGGACGCGCAAACCTTCACCGACTTGCCGCTGAACTTCTTTACGCCGGACACAGTTCTAGCCCCCGGCACGTACCACTGGTCCTATGCCACGTGGGATGCGGAAACCGCAGCCCCCAACAGCCAATGGAGCAGCACGCGCAGTTTCACCATCACCGCTGACCTGGTCGAAACGCCCCTGCCCGCCCGTGATGCGCGACTGGCCAATGTCGCCACAAACCATCCGCGCCTGTGGATGACCACTGACCGTTTGCGCGATTTCAGAAAAGCAGTGAAGACCGATCCAGATCATTGCACTTGGTCGAATTTTTATGAACATTCCGTTCTGCCATGGATGGACCGTGATGTGATGGCGGAACCCGCAGGGTATCCGAACCACCAACGTGTCGCGCCCGTTTGGCGCCAAACCTATATCGACTTACAAGAAGTCTGGTACGCCATCCGCCACCTTGCCATCGGTGGCAAGGTCACAGACAACCCAGACATGAACGCCCGCGCCAAAGAATGGTTGCTAGAGGCCGCAAGCTGGGATCCGATGGGTGTTACCTCCCGTGCCTACACAGACGAATGGGCTTACCGTGTGTGTAACGCGCTGACATGGGGCTATGACTGGCTGTATGATGATCTGAGTGAGGATGAACGCGCCATAGTGCGCGCCGCCTTGCTGGAACGCACCCGTGATATTGCCGAACATGCCATCCTGAACGCAAAGATACATCTGTTCCCATACGACAGCCACGCTGTGCGATCCGTGTCGTCCTGCATCATTCCGGCCTGTATCGCCCTGTTGCATGATGATGAAACGGGTCAGGCCCGCGACTGGCTGAATTATTCGATCGAATTTCTATATACCGTCTATTCCCCTTGGGGCGATGCAGAAGGTGGTTGGGCCGAAGGTCCCCATTATTGGATGACGGGTATTTCGTACCTGCTGGACGCCGCCAATTGGTTGAAATCCTATACAGGATTGAACATCTACGACCGGCCGTTTTTCCAAAACACCGCTGATTTCCCGTTGTTCACCAAAGCACCCAACACACGTCGCGCCACCTTTGGCGATGACAGCACCATGGGCGATCTGACCTGTATCAAGATTGGCATGAACCTGCGTCAATTCGGCGGCGTAACAGGCAATGGCGCGTATCAATGGTACTGCGACGAAAACCACCGCCTGAACCCCGGCACCGAAGGGGATTTCTATAACTGGGGCTGGTGGGACACACGATTTGATGAACTGGCCTTCCGTACCGATTGGCCAGTGGTTGAGGCAACTGCGCCCGAAGGCGGCATGCGTCACTTCAAAGGAGTCGGTTGGGTCGGCGTGCAACATGCGATGTCTGAGCCCGACGAACATATTCAGTTCGTTTTCAAATCATCCCCCTATGGTTCCATCAGTCACAGTCACGGCGATCAAAACGCCTTCTGCATGTCCGCCTATGGCGAGGATATGGCGATCCAGTCCGGCCACTACGTCGCGTTCAATTCAAGCATGCATCAGAACTGGCGGCGTCAGACACGATCAAAAAACGCGATCCTGATCAATGGCAAAGGCCAATACGCCGAGAAGGATAAGGCCAAAGCCCTTGCGGCGAAGGGGCGTATCATCGCCGCCGAACAACACGAGGATCATATCTTTATCCACGGTGATGCGACTGCCGCCTATCAAAGCCTGTCCCCAGAAGTCACAAATGCCGAGCGTGAGATTTACTTCGTTAAAAATTCATACTTCGTGATCGTGGATAAAGTGGATGCAGAAACGCCCGTAACCGTGGACTGGCTGCTGCATGCCAACAACCCTTACGAGTTGGGAAAATCATCCTTCCGCAACATCGGGGAAAAGGCTGGTTTTTATGGCCAAGTTGTTTGGTCCGAAGCCGGAAAACCAACCATCATGCAGGAAACTGGATTTGCAGATGTCGACCCCGGCGACTACGAAGGTCTGCCTGTCAGCACGGTCCTAAACGCACAATTCCCTGCCGCGACCCGCCATCGGATCGCAACGCTTTTGGTGCCTTACAAACTGGACGCGCCAAAACGGATTTTCAATTTCATGGATGATCAGGGTTATGACGCTGATCTGTACTTCACCGACCCTGATGAACATACGTTCCGGGTTGTGATGAAGAAACTCGCCAATACCTGAGGGGCAAAGATATGACCGTAAAGAACTACTTTCCCGCAGCGGAAAATAGGCTGGAACAAGTCGACACCGGACTGTCGCGTAAGATTGCAGCGCACAATGACAATCTGATGGTTGTGGAAGTGCATTTTGAGGCGGGTACAACCGCCCCGCTTCACCATCACGTCCACGAACAGATCACCTACGTCATGTCCGGTAAGTTCGAATTCACTGTTGGTGACAAGACTTACACCGTTGGCGCAGGGGATAGCCTTTACAAGCAACCCAACATCGAACATGGCGCGACATGCCTTGAATCCGGCACGCTGCTGGATGTCTTCACACCACACCGCGCAGATTTTCTGTAATGCCTGAGCAACTTTTGAAAAAATCGGAGACCACCACATGACCAAACCCGTAATCGGCTTTATCGGCCTTGGCCTTATGGGCAGCAACATGGTGGAAAACCTGCAAACCCGTGGCTACGAAATGGTTGTCATGGCGCGTAAACAAGACGTGCTTGATGCTGTCACTGCACGTGGCAACGCAAAGGTCGCCGCAACCCCGAAAGAAATGGCCGAAGCCTGCGATATCGTCATGCTGTGCGTGACAACATCGGATGTTGTAGAATCCCTAATCTATGGCGACGATGGTATTCTGGCAGGCATCAAAGAAGGTGCCGTGGTCATCGACTTTGGGACATCCATTCCTGAATCCACGCGGAAAATTGGCGCAGATCTGGCCGCGAAAGGCGCTGGTATGATTGACGCGCCATTGGGTCGCACACCAGCACACGCCAAAGACGGATTGCTGAACATCATGGCCGCTGGCGATGAAGCAACCTATGATAAGGTGAAACCAGTTTTGGACGATCAGGGCGAAAACGTCTTCTACCTTGGCGCACTCGGCGCAGGTCACGTCACAAAACTGATCAACAACTTTATGGGCATGACAACCGTCAGCGCGATGAGCCAGGCATTTGCTGTCGCCGACCGCGCAGGTGTGGATCGTGGTCAATTGTTCGACATCATGTCCGCTGGGCCATCCAATTCACCGTTCATGGGCTTTGCCAAAAAATATGCGGTGGATGGGGTCAGCGACCTTGGATTCTCCATCAACAACGCAAACAAAGATTTGGGCTATTTTTTACAAATGGCACAGGACATGGGCACCCGGTCTGAAATTGCGGAAGGCACATCCAACAACCTGCAAGCGGCTGTTGATGCCGGTCTGGGCGACGGAAACGTGCCAGAAATCTTTGACTACTTCTTGAAACTAAACCGTTGAAACGGGGAATAATTATGAAACTTGCAGGTAAAACCGCAATCGTAACGGGCGGCGGACGCGATATTGGCGCTGCTGCTGCGAAAAAGCTGGCATCAGAGGGTGCGAATGTGGCGATCAGCTATTTCGAAAGCTCTAAAGGGGCTGATGGCGTTGTCGCAGACATTAAATCAGCAGGGGGCAAAGCTGTTGCCGTTCAGGCTGACCTGAACACGCAAGACGGTGTTGATAAGCTGGTGAACGCGGCGCTGGATGCTTTCGGCGGCATTGACGTGCTGGTGAACAACGCAGGCGGCATCGTTGCACGTAAAACGCTGGCCGAAATGGATCTGGAATTCTGGAACACCGTGATGACGCTGAACCTGACCAGCACATTCATGATGACCAAGACCTGTCTTGAACACATGAAGACTGGCACGGTTGTGAACCTTGCATCCCAAGCAGGCCGTGACGGTGGTGGACCGGGTTCGTTGGCTTATGCGACATCCAAAGGTGCTGTTATGACAATGACCCGTGGCTTGGCCAAAGAAGTTGGTCCTGACATTCGGGTCAACGCACTGTGTCCCGGTATGGTCGATACAGATTTTCACAACATCCACACACCCGACGCAGGTCGTCGCGGGTTTGAGGCGAATGCGCCCGTCAAACGCCAAGGCCATGTGGATGATGTAGCAAACCTTGTTCTGTTCCTTGCATGCGACGACAGCGCCTTCATGACAGGCAACAATATCGACATTAACGGCGGTATGCTGTTCTCGTAAAAGGTGCCTTGTGATGCGCGTATTAGCCATTGGTGAATGTATGGCCGAACTGGCCCCCACGGACACAGGTGGCGACCTGCGACTTGGCTTTGCGGGGGATACATTCAACACCGCATGGTATCTGGCCCAAATCACCCCGGATGTGCAGGTGTCTTACCTAACGGCCGTGGGTGATGACGCTATCTCAGAAAAGATGCGGACGTTTATCGGTGCCAGTGGCATGGATGAAAAATTTGTGCAGGCCGCCCCGGGTAAAACGGTCGGCCTGTATATGATCACGCTTGATAACGGCGAACGCAGCTTTTCGTATTGGCGTGGCCAGTCTGCGGCAAAGGCATTGGCGGATGATCCGGCAGTGCTAAAGACAGCAATGGCGGGCGCAGATTTAATATATTTTTCCGGCATCACGCTGGCGATCCTGTCGCCAGACAGTCGCGCAAACCTGTTTGCGGCATTAAAGGCAGCACGGGTCGCTGGCAAAACCATAGCGTTTGATCCCAACCTGCGCCCACGCCTGTGGGCAACGGACGCTGAAATGCTCAAAACCATTATGCAGGGTGCAGCGGTCAGTGATATCGTTCTACCATCGTTTGAAGATGAGGCTGACTGGTTCAAGGATGCAACGCCCCAAGCCACCGCAGATCGGTATATGAATGCAGGTGCTGTGACCGTGATCGTCAAGAACGGTGCGGAAGCGGTGCTGTATGTGACAAGCGAAACCTCGGGCATGGTTTCTGTAAATCCAGTTGACACATTGGTAGATTCCACAGCTGCTGGGGACGCCTTCAACGCCGGGTTCTTTGCCCGACACATTGCGGATGATACGTTGGAAAACAGTATCAAACATGCATGTGCCTTGTCTCGCGCGGTGGTGCAGCAACGCGGGGCCTTGGTGCAGATCGATCCCGCCAGCCTGCCCCAAACCTGAAGGATTGAACCCGTGCCGAACCCTAAACCTGCCTCGGCATATCAACTATCCTCAGACACGCTTGGTCACCTGAAAAAGGCCAGCACAGCCAGCGTTGCAACATTGCTGTTCAAGCGCGGGTACCAGAATGCCTATATCCAAGGGGCGGCACCGCTGAACACCGATGTAAAAGCGATGGTCGGTCCCGCGTACACCCTGCGCTATATCCCGACACGACCCGATACTGATCCCCTTGATGCCTTCCGCGAACCCGATCACCCGCAGCGAATGGCGGTTGAAGAATGCCCAGAAGGGTCGGTGCTGGTCATGGATTGCAGGCAAGATGCATCCGCAGCCTCTGCCGGATCAATCCTACTGACACGTTGCCAGATACGCGGTGTCGCAGGGGTCGTCAGCGATGGCGGCATTCGCGATGCGAAAGGTGCCGCAGCACTAGACATGCCTGTATTTGCGGCCAAACCTTCGGCGCCCACGAACCTGACCAAACACCATGCCGTCGACATTGGCCTACCCATCGCATGCGGTGGCGTCGCGGTGTACCCCGGCGACATTGTTATGGGCGATGCAGATGGCGTCATGGTGATCCCTCGCCATCTGGCAAACGAAATCGCGGTCGAGACTTTGGACATGGAAATGTTCGAAGATTTTGTGCTGGAACAGGTAAATGCAGGGGCTTCGATCCGTGGTTTGTACCCACCAACCAATCCGGAAACGCTGGAACTGTATCAGGTCTGGAAATCAAAACGTAAGGACACATAACAATGAGGGAAACATGGCGCTGGTTTGGGGAATTTGATCCGATAGCACTGCCAGAGGTCGCACAGACCGGCGCAAAAGGCATTGTCAGTGCATTACACGCCATTCCTTATGGCGAAGTCTGGTCGCAAGACGCCATTGCCGCGCGACGGAAACAGATCGAAGCTGCGGGCTTTACGTGGGATGTTGTGGAAAGCCTGCCTGTTCACGAAGATATCAAACGCGGCATCGGCCCCCTGCCCCAGTATTTTGCAAGTTATCGCGCGTCCCTCGCCAATCTTGCGGCCGAAGGGATCAAAACAGTTTGCTATAACTTCATGCCTATCTTGGATTGGACCCGTACGGATTTGGACGCCCCTGTTAAACGTGGTGGCACTTGCCTGCACTTTTCAGCAGCAAAGATGGCAGCGTTTGAAATTCATATGCTGGGTCGGAATGCCGCGCTGGATGATTATCACCCAGAAGCCGTTCAAGCCGGACAAGCATGGTATCAAAACAGTTCAGACGCGGATCGTGCCACCCTGCTTCATAACGTCATGGCGGGCTTGCCGGGTGCCGTTGATCGGTATGATATCGCAGGTTTGCAAGTTGTTCTGGACATGTACAAAGGCCTGACCCACGATGACCTGCGGGCCAACCTGAAACGGTTCTTGGAAGAAGTTGTTCCGACAGCGGAAGAGCTGGGGATCAATCTATGTATTCACCCCGACGATCCGCCGCGTGACATCCTTGGGCTGCCACGAATAGTATCGACCGTTGACGACATCCGTTGGATCATGCAGGCCGTCGATACCCCTGCGAACGGACTAACGCTGTGCACAGGATCATTGGGATCGCATCCACAAAACGATGTAACTGCGATTGCACAAGCATTCGGATCACGGGTTCACTTTGTGCATCTGCGCAATGTTGCGAAATCAGACGACGGATCTTTTTCGGAAAGTGCTCATCTGGAAGGCGACGTGGATCTTGTTGCGGTCATAGACGAACTGCTTGAAGCCGAAAGTACACGTGGTGCAGATTTGCCATTTCGCGCAGACCACGGTCATGCACTGTTGTCAGATTCCGAACGAGATTTCCAACCGGGTTATACGTTGATTGGACGCCTTAGAGGACTTTCAGAGCTACGTGGAGTCATCGCGGCATTATCCTAATGGACAATGCCGCAACTGATTAGCCCCAAAGCATGTTTGGCAAAGTCATAGAGATGGCTGGAACAAATGTAATCAACATCAGTGCCACGAAGATCGCGATGTAGAAGGGCCAGATCGTTTTGATCGCCTTCTCCATCGGCAGCTTGCCCACGGCACACCCCACGAACAGACAGGACCCAACCGGCGGCGTACACAGGCCAATGCCAAGGTTGACCAGCATGATCATCCCGAATTGCACCGGATCAATCCCCAGCATCTTGGCCACTGGCAGAAAGATCGGAGTACAGATCAGGATCAACGCCGCCATGTCCATGATCATACCCAGCAGCAACAGCACTGCGTTGATCATCAACAAGATCAAGATCGGGTTTTCTGTGATGCCGGTCAACAACGTCACCATCTGTGTCGGGACACGATAGTAAGTCAGCATATATGCAAAAGCAGCCGCACAAGCGATCAAGATCATAACCATGGCGGTGGTTTTTACCGACTGGTTCACAGCGGTCTTGAAGTTTTCCCAAGTGATCGAACGATAAACGATCAGGGTCACAAGAAACGCGTAGATCACACCAAATGCGCCAGATTCAGTTACAGTAAATACACCGGACAGAACGCCGCCCACGATGATAACAGCGGTCATCAGGCCCGGGATCGCACCGACAAAGGCAAAGAACAAAGCGTACCAACCAGGGAACTTTTCTGCCTGATAGCCACGTTTCACCGCAACGATATATGCCGCTGCCGCAAGGCAGATGCACATCAGAATGCCCGGAACAACACCGGCCAAGAACAGTTTGGAAATCGAAACCGCGCCACCTGCCGCAATCGCGTAGATGATCATGTTATGGCTGGGCGGGATGATAATGCCTGCAATGGAAGATGTGACTGTGACGTTCACTGCATAATCAGCGTCATAGCCTTTGTCTTTCATCACAGGGATCAAGATGGACCCAAGAGCCGAAATGTCGGCAATCGCTGAGCCGGAAATCCCGCCAAACAGCATGGATGATAAAACGTTCACAATGCCAAGGCCGCCGCGCACAGCGCCAACCGCCGCTTGGGCGAATTTGACCAGGCGCACGGCAATGCCGCCGTGGAACATCAGCTCGCCCGCGAAGATAAAGAATGGGATCGCAAGCAACGAAAAAACGTTGATACCGGAAATGATCCGCTGGAAACCAACCATAAGTGGCAAACTTTCAAACCAGAAAGCAGCGAGGGCCGAGATGCCCAATGCAAAGGCCACTGGTGCGCCGATGGCTACACAGAAAGCAAAAAGGCCAAGAAGTAATAAAAGTCCCATGTGATCAGGCCCTATTCAATGCTGTCGACGCGGGTATCGCGTCCAATTAAATGCCGGATCAAATGACCCAATGCAAAAATGAAGATCATCCCACCGCATATCGTTAGCGGAAGCGACCGCAGGCCTTCGGGCAATTGGATCAATGGGATCAGGTTTTTCCATTTAAAGGCGGTCAATGACCATCCGTACCAAAACATCAAGCCACCAAAAATGCACATGAACAGGTCGGTTAGGATAACCAGAACCGAGCGGATTTTGCGGGATACAATATTGCGAAGGACGACAACAGACAGATGCGTATTCTCATAAACGCCGATCCCGGCACCTAAGAATGCAATCAGCATCACAAGAAGTAAGGATAGAGGGTCAACCCATGTGGGCGTGTCGTTTAGCACATAGCGGCCAAAAACCTGATAGCCCAATAACACCGTCATCGCGACAAGGGCGACACCGGTAATAACGCGGCAAACGGCAACAACCCCACGAAACACGCTGTCGATTGGACCAAGTCCAGTTTGTCTTTCTGGTGCGTCACTCATTCCGTGCAATCCCCCGTTTTTACACAAACGTGCCCGGCGATAACGCCGGACACAATATCTAAATCATCGAAAGATGATTAGTCAGTTGCGCGGGCCAGTTCGACCAATTCGGCCATATCTGGGTTCGCAGCCAGGTAGTTGTCATAAACCGGTGCCATTGCGTCCTGGAATGGACCTTTGTCAGCGATTTCATTGATCTTCACGCCTGCAGCTTCAACCGCCTCACGACTTGCTTGTGTTTGCTCGGCCCACAATGTGCGCTGGAAGTCGGATGCTTCTTCAGCAGCAGCACGAACAGCGGCTTGCATGTCTGCGGACAGTGCGTTGAACTTGCCTGTGTTCACACAGATACACTCAGGAATGATCAGGTGCTCTGACAAAGAATAGTAACCGGCAACTTCGAAGTGACCAACAGACTGGAACGATGGTAGGTTGTTTTCGGCACCGTCAACGACACCCGTGCTTAGCGAAGAATACACTTCGGAGAATGCCATTGGTGTGCCGTTGCCGCCCATCGCGTTAACCATGCCTGTGAACAGATCGTTGTTCATTACGCGGATTTTCATACCTTCAACATCAGCTGGCGAATTGATCGGGCCAGTGTTGTTGTAGAAAGAACGTGCACCAGCGTCGAACCAACCGATTGGCAGGATGCCTGCATCAGCCATACCAGCCGATACTTTTTCGCCTGCTGGACCGTCCATAACGCGGAACATGTGGTCTACGCTGCGGAAGATGAATGGTAGGGATACCAGGTTGGCTTCTTTAACGATTGGACCGATTGGACCCAAGTTGAAGTTACCTGCATCGATCGCGCCAAGCTGAACCTGCTCCAACGCGTCAGGCTGGCTGCCCAGAACGCCGCCGTGGAATACTTCTACGGATACTTCGCCACCAGTTTTTTCAGCAACCAGTTCAGCAAAGCGATCCATCGCAGCTGTGTTTGGGTGACCATCCGTGTGAATGTTCCATGCGCGCCAGTTTTCAGCGGTCGCAGCGGATGCCATCAATGTCAGAGCAGCGGCTGTGCCCAACAGGGCTTTTGTGAATGTCTTGTTCATTTTTTTCTCCCAAAGGTCCAAATCGATGCTTTTCGAAACCATAATCACTCCTCCGCGATCATTGGCTACACCGAGCAGGTCAGTTCGTATCTTATGATGTTTCCACGACCCATGCCCCAAGTGGAGACTAGTATCCCAGAGTTGTCAAGAAAGTTATTCTTGGCTATCTTGAAACGGAGACATAACAGCTTATACGCAAGCAAAACGGCCTTTTGATAAGGTTTCATTCAGGGAATTCGGGGCAAATATGCCCCAAAAGGCAAGTGAGTTACCATGCAAAACGCGTTGATATCCGGCGAATCTAAGTCTACTGCAGATGCGGTTTTTGACAAGCTGCACGAAGACATAGTGACCCTGACACTGCTGCCGGGCACCAAAATTTCAGAAGCGGATGTTGCCCGACAGCTTGGTGTGTCACGCCAACCTGCACGCGACGCGTTCCGGCGTTTGCACAATCTGGACCTGCTGGAAATCCGACCTCAACGTGCCACCGTGGTCCGTCGATTTTCATTGCCTGAAATTGAAAATACTCGTTTTGTGCGTGCTGCGATTGAACTGGAGGTGGTGAACCGTGCTTGTCAGGTTTGGGACCGATCACGCGCAGAAAAGCTGACCGCGAATCTGACCTTGCAATCAGATGCCGTAAACACAGGTGATGCCGCAGGGTTCCGCTCGCTTGACTATGTGTTTCACAAACTGATTTGCGATCAAGCGGGATTGCCTATGACGTTCGAGACGATCAACACCTGCAAAGGCAAGGTGGAACGCCTGTGTAAACTCAGCCTTTCAAATCCAGAAAATGCGACTGACGTGCTTGAGGATCATTGGCTGATCGCCGACGCATTGTCACGCCGCTGCGCGAAAGACGCACGCGCAGCGTTGCGTATTCACGTTGGGCGACTAGATGCGGTGATCGCTGAAATCTACCAGACACATACGGCCTATTTCCAATAAACAGTATCGCCATCGCAATACGCCAAACCAAAGAAAGACCATTACATGACAAACCCTAAACCACAAGTTGGCAAAGCCGTCGCCCCTTTCACCCTACCCCTTGTTGGATCAAACGAAACCGTCACAATCGGTGGCACCAAAGATCGTTGGAGCATGTTATTCGTCTATCGCGGCAAACATTGTCCGCGTTGCAAACGGTTCCTGAATAAACTGAATGCGGTCCTTTCCGACTGGACCGAACACATGGATGTGGTCGTCACCTCTGCCGACACTGCTGAAAAGGCTGCTGCAGACAAGGCAGAGTTTGGTTGGAATTTCGACCTAACCTATGGTCTGTCCGAACCGCAGATGCGCGATTTGGGGTTATATGTGACCACACCGTTGTCTGAGGCTGAAACCGATAAAAACTTTGCAGAACCAGGCGCCTTTGCAATGCGCCCTGACGGGACATTGATGTTGGTTGATATTTCCAACGGTCCAGCAGCACGTCCCGATCTGGAAGAATTCTTGGATGGGATGATCTTTAACATTACCAATGACCGCCCTGTGCGCGGGACTGCTTAAGCCTAAAGAACAGTATCGAAACACGGGCAAAACTGCGCCCGTGTTTTTCAAAGAACGGCGTTTGACAACACTGGTATACTAGCGCAACATTCCGGAGCGCGCTGCAATTCCAGAGGATACGATGCCGATACTCGACCCTGATCGCTTGTTTCCATTGGACCCCGCATCCCGCAAAATTGCGCGAGACCTGTATGAAACAATCACAGACCTGCCGATCATCAGTCCCCATGGGCATACTGATCCGATTTGGTTCGCACAGAACGAAGCCTTCCCCGACCCCGCGCAGCTGTTTATCACCCCTGACCACTATGTGTTTCGGATGTTATTTTCCCAAGGCGTTCCGTTGGAAGCATTGGGCGTCGCGCGCAAAGACCGCCCCCCTGTTGCACCAGACAGTCGGGAAATCTGGCGCATCTTTGCAAAGCATTATTATCTGTTTCGCGGCACACCTTCACAGTTATGGATGGATCACGCACTGGCCAATGTGTTTGACGTCACGCGACCTTTGAATGCGGATACGGCAGACGAAATCTATGATCATGTTGCTGTTTGCCTCAAGAATGCGGCCTTCCGTCCCCGTGCGCTGTTTGATCGCTTCAATGTCGAAGTTATCGCGACCACAGACGCGGCCCTTGATCCGCTGGATCATCATCAAACAATCCGTGACGCAGACTGGCACGGACGTGTTGTGCCGACTTACCGCCCCGATGCTGTGATTGACCCTGATACGCCAAACTTCGTGACGAACATTGCGGTCTTGGGCGAACAAACTAGGCAAGACACCCAAACTTGGAGTGGTTATTTACAGGCTCACCGCATCCGCCGTGCGTTTTTCAAGTCCCGTGGGGCGACAGCAACCGATCACGGCCACGCTGATCCAATGACTGCTGATCTTGATCCATCAGTTGCAGCGGCATTGTTTGACAAAATTCTGAATGGAGCATCGACGCCGCAAGACAACGCAGTGTTCCGCGCTCAAATGCTAACCGAAATGGCGGGGATGAGCGTGGAAGACGGTTTGGTCATGCAACTGCACCCCGGGTCCCATCGCAATCATTCCCCAACGATTTTACACATGTTTGGCGCAGACAAAGGCTTCGATATTCCCAAAGCTGTGGATTACGCCACAGCGCTAAAACCGCTGCTGAACAAACACGGACTGTCTCCTGATCTGACATTGATTGTGTTTACGTTGGACGAAACTACATATGCCCGCGAACTGGCACCGCTTGCAGGCGTATACCCTGCCCTGAAACTGGGTCCTGCATGGTGGTTTTTCGACAGTCCT